>NZ_JANQDC010000029.1:0-11295 GCF_024723695.1 Campylobacter sp. S4:11
AATAACTCTAGCATTTTAAAAATGAAATATTAATTCGATCATATAAATTGCATTTTTAAGAGTAAAATTGCTAAAATACTGCTTCTAATTTTAACTAAGGAAAAATTTTGAGAGTTTTGTTAGTTTTATTTTTATTAAGTTTAACTCTTTTTGGTGCTGAAGCAACCATACCAACTGTAAATTTAAGCCTTAGTGCCCCAAATAGTCCTCAACAACTTGTAACAACCTTAAACATAGTTATAGTTTTAACTATACTAGCTCTTGCCCCTACTATTATTTTTGTAATGACTTCATTTTTAAGACTTGTCGTAGTATTTTCTTTTTTAAGAACAGCTCTTGGCACCCAAACTATGCCACCAAATACCATACTAATAACTTTGGCTTTAATTTTAACTTTTTTTATTATGGAGCCTGTGGCTACAAAATCATACAATGAGGGTATAAAACCATACATTGCTGAGCAAATAGGCTATGAAGAAGCTTTTGCTAAAGGTGTTAAACCTTTTAAAGATTTTATGCTTAAAAATACTAGAGAAAAAGACTTAGCACTTTTTTATAGGATTAGAAATTTAGAAAATCCAAAGACCATAGATGATGTACCTTTAACAGTTTTAGTGCCAGCTTTTATGATAAGTGAGCTTAAAACTGCTTTTGAAATAGGCTTTTTACTTTTCTTGCCATTTTTAGTTATTGATATGGTGGTAAGTTCTGTATTAATGTCTATGGGTATGATGATGCTACCTCCTGTTATGATTTCTATGCCTTTTAAATTACTTATTTTTGTACTAGTAGATGGATGGAATTTGCTCATACAAAATTTAGTCAAAAGTTTTTTAACTTAGTAATTTAGAGTAAGATATGTATGTTTTTTCCTCTTTATTTAGTATATTTTGCTTACTTTTTGGTGGATATTTTGCCAAAAAAATCAAAATTTTAAAACAAAAACAAGCACGTGCTTTTTTAGATTTTGCTATTATTTTTGCCTTGCCTTGCTTGATTTTTGAGCGTGCTTATCATTTAAATTTTGATTTTTCTTTGATTGTTATTATATTGCTTGGTTTGGGTTGTGCTATTTTTTCAGCATTATGCTGTGTATTTTTAGCTCTTTGTTTTAAATTTAGCAAAAGCACTCTTGTGAGTATTTTTTTACTTTCTAGCTTTGGAAATACTTTGTTTGTAGGTATACCTATTATTAGTGGAATTTATCAAGATCCTCATTTTTTGGGTGAGATTATCCTTTATGATGCACTTGCTACTTCTTTGCCAGTGGCACTACTTGCTCCCTTTATCATATCTTTAGCTAGTGAGCAAAAGGTAAGTTTTTTACAAAATCTTAAAAAAGTTTTTACTTTTCCTCCTTTTGTTGCTTTGATTTTAGGACTTTGTTTTAAACTTGCCACGCTTCCTGATTTTATCTTTGAACCTTTACGTATGCTTGGAGCTAGTGCCACACCTATAGCACTTTTTGCCATAGGTTTAAATTTAGGCTTTTTAAGTATCAAAACTTCTTATAAAGCAACTATAATAGTCATTTTTGGAAAAATGATACTCACACCTTTAATATTTTTAGCACTTTTAAAGCTTTTAAATTTCAAATTAAATCCTAGCTCTATCATCGCTTTACTTGAATCAGCTATGCCTACTATGACAATGGTTGCAGCAATGACCATGAAAGCAAAACTTGATACAAATTTAGCGGTTAGTTCTGTGGCTTTTGGTATAGTTTTTGCCTTTATTTCTTTACCTATTTGGGTATATTTTTTAAGCTAAGGATATAAATGGCATTTGCTATATTTGGAAAATACCTTTATGATGATCTTGCCTTCACTCTTAAAGCCCATACTCAAAAAGAAAGTAAAAAAGCTTTTAAAATCATAGAAAAATATAAAAATCGATATTATTTTTTAGGTTATATTCAATATGAATTTTATAAATATCTAGAAGATAAAAATTATAAAAGCAAAGAGCCTTTTTTGTATTTTTTTGCTTTTAAATCAAAAAAAATCTTTATAAGTGAAGAAAAAAATTTAGACTTTTATCCATGTTTTTCATCCAATTTAAACCAAGAAAAGTATTTTGAAAACTTTAACAAAGTCAAAGAAGCTATAGCTAAAGGTCAAAGTTATCAAATCAATCTCACTCAAGAATTACATTTACAATCAAATCTTAATGTGTATGAGAGTTTTTTAAGTCTTTATCCTAAGCAAAATACCCCTTATAAGGCTTATATGAAAAATGAATTTTTAGAACTAGCTTCATTTTCACCTGAGCTTTTTTTTAAAATCAAAAATAAAAAAATCGTCACAAAACCCATGAAAGGCACAATCAAACGCTCAAATAATCCAAAAGAAGATGAAAATCTAAAAAACTTTTTAAAATGCGATGAAAAAACCATTAGTGAAAATGTAATGATAGTTGATTTATTACGCAATGATATTTCAAAACTCATCAAAAAGCATTCTTTAAAATGCGAACTTTTTAAGGTTAAAACCTACCCTACCTTACACCAACTCATTTCAAAAATAAGCGGAAAATTAAAACAAGAAAATGATTATTTTAAAATTTTCAAAGCCCTTTTCCCATGTGGATCCATCACAGGTGCACCTAAAATAGAAACCATTAAACTCATAGAAAATTTAGAGCAAAGAAAACGCGGGATTTATTGTGGAGCGATAGGTTTAATCCATAAAAACAAAGCAAAATTTAGCGTAGCCATACGCACTTTAGAGAAAAAAAATAATGATGATTTTTTAAGATATGGTGTGGGAAGTGGGCTTGTGTGGGACTCACAAAAACAAGATGAATTTGAAGAATTAAAACTAAAAAGCAAAATTTTAGAACCTAACTTTTATTTATTTGAAACAATGTATTATAAAAACCATTCTATTTTATTTTTCAAAGAACATTTACAAAGAATTTTAAACTCAGCTAAATTTTTTGGCTTTGATACTCAAAGATTAATACATGATTTTAAAAATATACTAGAGAGTAAAGATAAAAAATTCCATTTTAAATCTTTACAAAATTTTAACAATTTTGTTTTCAACCATCATCATTTTTTTACAAAAAGTAATTTTACTCAAAAAGGTTCAAAAGCTATTAAACTAAAACTTTTCAAAAATGGCCTTTATGAGTTTGATTTTAACAATATACAAGAAAATTCAAGCAAAAAACTACTCATAAGTAAAGACATCGTAAAAGTAAATCTTTTAACACACCATAAAACTTCTCTGCGTAGTTTATATGAAGCAAATTCATATCTATGGAAAGAAAACATTTGCTATGATATAGTTTTTTTTGATGAAAAAAGCATACTTTGTGAAGGTTCAAGAACTAACATTATCATAAATTTAAATGATGAGTATTTTACCCCTTATGCTAAAAACTGCCTCAATGGCATTTATAGACAAGCACTCTTAAAACATAAACTCATCAAAGAAAAAGATATCACTAAAAATGAGCTTTTAAATGCTAAAGAAATTTATACTATAAATTCTTTAAGAGGCTTAAAAAAGGTGTTTTTATGAAAGTTTTGATTATAGATAATTATGATTCTTTTACCTACACCATAGCCTTTTATTTAAAAGAATTAAATATTGCTTATAAAATCATCAAAAACGATAAATTTAAAAACCCCAAAAAACTTAAAAAATATGATTTTACTCATCTTTTAATCTCCCCTGGACCAAATTCACCCAAAGAATCAAAGTTAAGTTTCAAAGCTATAAAATATTTTAAAAAAGATAAAAAAATTCTTGGAATTTGTCTAGGACATCAATGTATAGCACATGTTTTTGGTGGTAAAATTTCTAAACTTCCAAACCCAACTCATGGTAAGGTAAAAACTATAAAATTTAAACCAAACCCTCTTTTTAAAAATCTTGAGCAAAATTTTAAAATTTGTTTATATCACTCTCTTTATGTTAGCCATATAGGTAAAAAATGTGAAATTTTAGCCCATAGTGAAGATAATATCATCATGGCTTTAAAACATAAAAAATACGATATTTACGGGGTTCAATTCCACCCTGAAGCCATACTAAGTCAAAATGGCAAAAAGCTACTTAAAAATTTTCTTGCTTTATCATTACTTTAAGTTATATTTTCTATAATAAAACAAAAAGTTTAAAAATGAAAATTTTATATCTACTTTTCTTGCCCTTATTTTTGCTAGCTAACAATCTTAAAGAATTTATAGATTTAAGTTTAAACAATGAAAATTACTTACAAAAACAACTCCAATTTTCAAAAAGTATTTTAGAACAAGAAAGTGTGCAAAATGCTTATTTACCAAGTTTACATTTAGGTGTTTCTTATCTTGGCTCAAACAAAGATCGCTTTATCATAGAACCTCAAGAAAGTCTAATGAGTACCCTTTCGCTTAAATTTTTACTTTTTGATGGAGGTAATAGAGAAGCAAAAATCGCTAGCATGCAAAGTCTAAAACAACTTGCTCATCTTGAAAAAGAAAACATGGCAAATTATATGGCACTTAGTGCTAGTGTTTTGTATTTTAATTATCTTAGTTTAGAAAGTATTATAGCAAGTGATAAACAAAAAGAAATCGCTCTGCAAAATCAACTCAAGCGCTTAGAAAATTTTTACCAAGCTGGACTTGCTAGCCAAAGTGAGCTTGAAAGCATAAGAGCAAAATTTGAGTTAAGCACTTATGAATTAGCTCAAAATGAATTAAAACTATATGAATTAAAAAATGAAATTTATAATCTTAGTAGAACGCATTTTACACCTTCTTTTCAAAATATTTTACAAGAACCAAGTGTAGAAAAAAACAAAAGCTATGAAATAGCCCTTATGCAAGAAAAATTAAATTTAGAAAATTTAAAAATAGACTCTGCTAGAGCTGAGTTGTTTCCAAAAATATTTTTACAAAATAGTTTTAGTTTTTATGATATGAACTACAATCCTAAATTACCGCATGAGCTAAAATCAACAAGCGAAAGCTTTCTAAAAGAACATGGACAAAGCAATCGTTTTATTTTAGCTTTTGAGTGGAAAATTTTTGATTTTGGTGCTAATCAAAAAGCTCTAGAAGCTCAAAAATATACAAGCAAAATCACTCAATTAGAGCTTGAAAAAACTAAAAGAAAAGTAGATATAGAACTTGATAATCTTTTACAAGAAATTGAAATTTCTAAAGTTAAAATAAAAGCATTAAATGCGAGCCTCAAAGCAGCTAATTTAGCTTTTGAGGCCATTGAGAAAAAATACACTGCAGGACTTTGCTCATATGTAGAATACCTAAATGCATTAGAATTAAAATACAAAAGTCAAAGTCAGCTTGAACTAGCTAAAAATGAATATGAAATCACAAAAGCAAGGTATTATTTTACAGCTGGAATTGATATAAAAACAAAGGTTTTAGAATGAAATTAGTATTTTTAATTTTATTTTCTTTACTCACTTTAAAAGCTGAAGAAATTTATGCTAGTTTTGATGTGCTCGCACAAAATCAATCAAAATTATCCTTGCAAAGTGCTGGTATAGTTAAGGCAATTTATGTGAATGTTAATGATAAGATAAAAAAAGATCAACTTTTACTTAAACTTGAAGATTCTAGCGAGCAAATAGCCTTAAAATTAGCACAAAATGAATACAAACTTGCCACTCTTGCACTAGAACATGCTAAAAGTTCTTTGGAAAAATTTAAAAAGGTACAAGAAGTTATAGACAAGCAAAGCTATGAAAATGTTTTATTTGAGTTTCAAAAAGCACAAAGTCTGCAGCAAAAAGCTTTTTTAAATATACAATATTATAAAGACTTAATTGATAAAAAAACTCTAAAAGCCCCTTATGATGGGATTATTTCTAACAAATATATTGACATAGGAGATGGAGCTAGGGGAATTTCTCATGTTTTATTTGAATTTTTTTCTTATCCAAAAGTAAAATTGCTTTTAAGTTTTGATGAAAAATTTAAAGATAAGGTAAAAGTTGGTGATATTTTTATTTATAAAATAGACTCAGATGAAAAAGAATATCAAGGCAAAATTACACTTATTTATCCAAGTATAGACATAAAAACACGAAAAATTTATGCAGAAGTTGAAGCCTTAAACTTTACTCCAGGTTCTTTTGGAGAAGGAAAAATCATCACCAAGGATTAATCTTGTATCGTTTTGCTATTAACAATCCTATTGCTGTTTTGATGTTTTTTATCGCTTTGGTGATTTTTGGTACTTTTTCTATTTTTAGTATGCCTATTAATCTTTATCCAAAAGTAGATATTCCTTTGATTAAAATCACCACAACCGCTAATGGAGATTTAAAATTCATAGAATCTAAAATAACCAAAGAAATAGAAAATGCAATTTCAGATGTACAAGGGATAAAAAATATCAATTCTACAAGTTATAATAATTTTTCTATTTCTGTTGTTGAATTTGAATTAGGCAAAAACTTAGAAGTAGCTGCAAACGATATTAGAGATAAACTTAATACCATCAATCTTCCAGCAAAGCCAACCTTAGAAAAAATATCCCCTGATGCAGGATCTGTTGTATCATTATTTTTAAGTTCCAAAGATCATTTAAAACTTATGCGAAAAATTGACAATGATATAAAACCATTTTTACAGAAAATTTCAGGAGTTGGAACGATCAATGATATAGCCTTTTTAAAACCACAAGTTCAAATCAAACTCTTGCCTAATGCCTTACAAAAATACCACATTAATGCACTTGATGTAGCTAAAATCATCCAAAGCCATAATTTTAAACAATATCTAGGTGAGTTTGAAAATTCAAAAGATAATTTCACCATCAAAGGATATTTTGAAGCACAAAATTTAAAAGAGCTAGAAAATATACGTATTTTTAGTGGAATATTTTTAAAAGATATAGCAAATATTAGCTATGGCTTAGAAGATCAAAAGCAATTTGCAATGCTTGATACAAAAGATGGGGTGTTGCTTGAGCTTAATAAAATTTCTGGTTATAATTCCTTAAAAGTTATAGAAAATATCAAAAATTCCTTAAAAACACTGCAAACAATAGCAGGCAAT
Organism: Campylobacter sp. S4:11; assembly: GCF_024723695.1. Taxonomy (NCBI): domain Bacteria; kingdom Pseudomonadati; phylum Campylobacterota; class Epsilonproteobacteria; order Campylobacterales; family Campylobacteraceae; genus Campylobacter; species Campylobacter sp. S4:11. The sequence continues at coordinate 7,022 of NZ_JANQDC010000029.1, forward strand.
GAGGTAGAAATTAAAATAGTTTATGATAAGAGCCAAAACATCTTAAAACATATCAATCAAGTTATTTTTGATATGGTTTTTGGCGTGATTTTAACACTTTTAATAGTATATGTATTTTTAAGAAATATCAGTGCGACTATTTTAGCTTTTATTGTTTTACCAACTTCAATTATTTCTAGTTTTTTTCTCATTAATCTTTTAGGTTATGATATTAATCGCTTAACCATCATAGCTCTTACTTTAAGTATAGGAATTTTTATAGATGATGCTATAGTTATCATTGAAAGTATAGCCAAAAAAGCAAAAACACTCCCTCCTTTACAAGCTTCATTTGAAGGGATTAAAGAAATAGGCTTTAGCGTTTTAAGCATTAGTGCGGTTTTATTGTGTGTGTTTATACCTATTGCTTATATGAATTCAGTTCCTGGTTTATTTTTTAATGTATTAGCTACTAGTGTTGCTTCTGGGGTAATTATAAGCTATCTTGTAAGTGTATTTTTAGTACCTACCTTAAGTGCTAGATTTTTAAATACTAGTGAAAGTACATTTTATAAAAAAAGTGAATTTTTATTTATAAAACTTGACTTATTTTATGAAAAGCTACTTTATAAAGTTTTAGCTAATAAGATTAAATTTATCCTATCAACGCTTATTATAATTATTTTATGTTTTTCTTTAGCTCCTAAAATAGGCTTAGATTTTCTACCTATAGAAGAAGATAGTGAAATACAAGTCTTATTAGAAAGTAAAAACGACCTATCTTTAGAAGCTATGAAGGCAAAAAGTTTAAAAGTATATGAAAATATAAAGCAAGATCCAAATGTTGCTTATGCATATTTACTTATAGGATATAATGACGCAAAGGAAATTAAAAAAGCAAAAATTTATGTAAAATTAAAACCTTTAAATGAAAGAAAATTCAGACAACCTAAGCTTATTAGCCTTTTTCAAGAAAAATTAAACTCCTATAAAGACTTAAAAATAAAAGTTTTAGAACTCCCTAAAATAGAAGGAGCAGGCATTGAAGATCCAGTTCAAATTCAAATTTTAGGTGATGATTTAAAGCTAATAAAAGAAGCTATTAATAGAATGAAAGAAGTGTTTTTAAAACACGAAGGTTTTGTTGCTATAGATGATAATGAAGGGGATTTAAAAGAAGAAATTGCTATTAATATCAATAGAGAAAAAGCTGCCAAACTTGGTATTAATCCTCAAGAACTTGCTTATGTCTTGGCTTATTCATTTGGAAATTTAAGCGTTGGAAATATGGATTATAAAAATTTTAAAGATGAAATTATCCTTAGCTTTGATGAAGCTTTTAAACAAAATCCAACCAGTTTAGAGCTAATAGAACTTAAAAATCATAACAATGAAAGTATAAAGCTTGCTAGTATTGCTAGCTTTTCTTATAAAAAAGATCTTTCTTTAATTAATAGACACAATAAAACTACTAGTATAAAACTCACTTCAAGCATAGAAAACATTTCTTTAGGTGAAGTAAGAAAAATTTTTGAGTCCAATTTAGCTTATATTTTAGGAAACAATGACCTATCTTTTGCTTATTCTGGTTTTTTGGACTTTTTAGATGACACCATTAGTGGGTTTTTATTTTCTATATCTTTGGGGATGATTTTGATTTATTTAATCCTTGCTTCTTTGTATTCAAGTTTAATACTTCCTTTAATCATCATGATAAGCATGCCTTTGGCTTTTGGTGGAGCTTGTTTTGGAATTTTTATCACAGGAAACCACTTTTCTTTATTTGTGCTTGTAGCTATTATTTTGCTTTTTGGAATGGTAGGAAAAAATGCTATATTATTAGTAGATGTAGCTAATAAAAAATGTGATGAAGGCATGGAAGTAGAAAAAGCACTAATTTATGCAGGAAAAAGTCGTTTAAGAGCCATTTTAATGACAACCTTTGCGATGATTTTTTCCATGCTTCCACTAGCACTTTCAAGGGGTTCTGGCTTTGAAGGAAATTCTCCTATGGCCATTGCTATTATATTTGGTCTTATTAGCTCAACCTTACTTACACTTTTAGTAGTGCCAGCTTTATTTAAATTTGCTCATAATTTAGATGTGAAAATTAAAAAAATCTACCAAAGAGAGAAAATTTAATTACTTTTTGAAAATCTCATTTACTTTAAACTTAAATTTATGGGGGGGGGTATAATTGCTTTTTTCAATTTAAATTTATAAGGAGTAATCAAATGAAACTTTCTTATTGCACAAGTAAAGTTTTAATGGGAGTTGGTATTAGTGCATTATTAAGCAGTGCTATCTTAGCACAAGAAATTACCATAACAGATGGCACTATGAATCAGTATTTTGAAACTAGTGATGGTAGAAATTTCAACTTAAAAACAGATCATACTAATGGTGATTTAACTCTAAATCTTTCCTACACAGACTTAGCTAATGCTATAGCTAACGATGAATTTAAAGATCTCTCAAGAGTAAATATTAACTTAGGTTCCAACAACCTTACTTTTAAAAATACTTCAGAAGGTGCTAGTTATGTAACAAACTATACCATTAATGCTAAAAAAACTGAGGCAACAGATGTGATATTTCAAAGCTTAGATGGAAAATCCATCGTAAATGGAGATTTTAGTATAAAAGGTTCATCTAATCCTGCAGAGGGTGTTTTAGATGATATAAAATCTTCAGCTATTTTAATCGCCGATGGACATGGCCTACAAGGCTCTCTTGAAGTAAATGGAAATTTTACAGCAGATCAATCTACTCTATTTACCATAGGTGGCAATAAAAGTCAAAACCACATACAAATAAATGGTAAAGCAAATATCACAAATTCAAACTTTTCCATAGGAACAACAAGCTTTGGTGATTTAGCTTTAAATAATTATGTTTTCATGGGTGCAAGCGAAGGATTTAATGAAGATATAACAAGCTCAAACAAAGCTAGTGCAAACATAAGTAAAAATTTTGAAAACATTGTAGGTATGAGCAGCAAAGATTTAGGACTTAGTTATGAAATTGTAAGAGCTATAGATGTAAAAGATTTTGTTGATTATGAACTTTCTACAAAAGATAATAAGCTTTTAATTAGTGGTGGTGCAAATGAAAATGTAAATAACAACAAGATGGTTTTAGAAAGTGATAAAAAATATCTAGAATTAATTAAAACTGATTTAGAAGATGCCAAAGATGAAGAAGGTGTTAATATAGAAAAAATAGACGAAGCCATTGCAAAAATTGATGAACAAATAAAACAAATTCAAGATATGATTAGCAATGCTGAAAATGGAGAAATCTCTAATGATGATTATATTAAAAACGATTCTAGTGTTTCAACTTCTAACAAAGACTTTGTTTCTAAAATTTTAGATGGACTTGCACTCGGTAAAGATTTTAATGCAATAGGTAGTATTAAATTTGATAAAGTCGGGGAACAAGTAGCAAATGATATAAAAGATTCAGCTAAATCTATCTCAAATGTAAATCAAGCCTCATCAGGTATAAACTCGACTATCAATGTATCAAATGATGTATCTATAGGTTCTCGTGTAGCTATGTTAAATAATCCTTATGGAAATTATGCTACAAAATTATCTCAAATAAGATTTGCTACTAATGATTATAGAGGAAATTATGTTGATAATTATAATAACAGCATTTGGGGTAATGTAATAGGTGGTGCAAACATCATAGATGGGGATAGCGGTGCTTTATATGGAGCCACTATAGGTATGGATAGAAAAGTCAATGATGATGTTATTATTGGAGCTTATTTTACTTATGCAAATGCTGAAATAAAAGATAATCTTTTAACCCAAAAATCAGATAACTTCCAATTTGGAGCTTATTCTAATATCTATATAAGTCCAAAAGTAGAAGTTAATGTTAAAGCCTATGCTCAAATTTCTCCTACAGATCAAGATATTGTAAATAGAGGATTTAACACTACAAATAGTGCTGATTTTAATAGAAAATTCTTCGGTTTGAGTGCTAATATGGGATATGTTTTTGATTTTAGTGATAATACTTTATTTATCAAGCCTTTCGCTGGAGCAAACTACTACTATGCACATACTCCAAGCTATAAAGAAAATGGCATAGCAGGAAAAGATGTCAATAGCGCTAGCAACAATTCTATTTCATTGGAACTTGGCGCTGAACTTAGAAAATATATGAATGAAGAATCATATCTATTTATCACTCCAAAAATAGAACAATATGTAATGAATAATGGAGATGATTTTGTAGCAAGTTTAAACGGTGTAGCATTACCTAGTGTAAAAAGTGAT
>NZ_JANQDC010000030.1:0-9241 GCF_024723695.1 Campylobacter sp. S4:11
CTTATATTTTTTCTATATTCTTAATCAAACTGCTAATATTAGAATCGATTTTAATATTATGAGTTTGCAAATCAAAAATTGCAAAAATGAAAAAACCCAAAATACATCCAATAGGTATAATAACTAACGCAAATTTCATAAATCTGCGTTGAAAATACTGCCAAAATTTTTCCCTATTAGCTCCATTATAAGCCTTATCAAAAGCTGTCTCATCTGTTAAATTTATAAGAGGGGTTAAAGCCGATGCTATATTATTACAAAGATAAATAATTTTTTCCTCAACATCTTTTTCATGAGAATATTTTCCTCTATATCCTAAAATCAAGCAAACATATATGAATTCCAAAAAATCCTTGTTTTTGGATGGATTAGACAACCAAGAAAGCGCTATATCGTAAAAATTATCACCACCTAAAGTCTCATCAAATAATCTCACGGTTAAAGTATGATTTGCCCAAGAGCTATTAATAAATAAATCATTTTTCATTAGACTTTCATCTATAAATACGCATAAGCAATATCTTAATTTTATAATATCTTTCTCATCATACTCTTTAAAAGTACTTAATCTTGAACTCCAAACCAAAATTTCATTCACAAGCTTTTCTTTTAAATTCTCTATATAAGCAGCATCCAAAGAATGAACCTTAGATAATCTATAAACAAGTAAAAGAATTTCCAAGCAATTATCAACAACTTTATTGATTTCTAAACCTTTTAAATCACTTTCTAAAAGTAAAGATCCTTCTTTAAAATGCGATTCTTTTTGCATATTACTCCTTAAAACACAGCCCACATTTTTATATCAGGGTTTTTTATATTTGTTGTTAGATATAAACTTATAACATTTTCACCCTTAAAGTATTTAAACAGCTCATCTTTTTTGTCTAACTTGTAATAAATATAACCATTTAAATAAGGTATAGAAGATGGAATATTTGAAATTTGCTCTATGTTTATCCCTCGTAATTGTGTTGTTACTATACTTTTTATCCTACTTTGAGTATGAATTTTACTTTGAGTTTTAAAATTATATAATAAATACTCATGATTAACATCAGCACTAATAGCTAAAAATAATTCGCCCTCTTCAATAACCGTAGGATTGTCAAATAACAAATCATAAAATCCATTGTTATTATCAATTACTTGAGCCATAGTATATTTTGGAGAAGTTATTTTTGCAAATAAAACTCTAAGTTGATTAGTAAGTGGTAAAAAAGTGTTAGTCAAGTCATCATGATTATATACTATAAAATCAGAAAAGGAACTTTCGGTGCCAAAAGCACTAAGATCTCCTTGAAAATCAACTAATTTTTCATATAAATTTTCAGGATGTATTTTATCTTTATTGATTATATATGAAAAAATAAAATACCATTTTTTTAAAAGATTAAGCGATAAATATGTACTAAAATCCAAGGTGTTTTTAGTTTGATCTATACCCTTAAATACTTCAGTGAGTATTTCTTTATGCTGTTTAATTGAATGCGAAATTTCTTCTAAAAATGATTTAATATACGAAGATTTATTTAAATCTAAACAAGTGGGTATAAAACTTTCATCTAACTCTATTTTTTTATTTAAATCAATATTTTTGATTTTTGCTATAGGAATTTCAAGTTCATCTGGAGTTTTGCTACCTAAAAAGCCCAATTTCAATCTTAAACTAGCTAAAGTAATGCTTATTTTTTCTTGAGAGAAAGTAACATTATCATTCTCATATTCATCTTCTAAATCAGTATGTTTAAAAACATCATTGGTATTATCATCATATATTCTTGAAGCTACAACACTTCTTAAACTAATGTATTTTGAATTAGGTATATTATTGTGTAAAGATATATCTGCTATAGAGGATAAACCCATAGGAATTTTAATAACAATAATAGAATTTACCAAAGAATCATAATTAACTTCCAAAGGCTCTGGAAGCTCATCTTGTTCTGGTGCATTAAAAATGCTACCATCTTTAGCAATTCCAGAAATTCTTTTAAGTGCTATTTTTCCCTGCATTAACATTTCATTGGAAAATTCTAGATCAATTATTCCATATAAATTATTGAAAGTTGAAATTGTTTTAAGATTAATATTTCTTTCAAAATATCGTTCTTGTTGCTCAAAATGAATTTTATCAATATTTAGCCCATTAAACCAAGCTACTTTTAGCTTATCTGCCATTATATTTTCCTTAGATTAAATATGTCTAATACCATCTTTTGTTATTTCAAATTTTAATGTTTTTTTAGTTCCAAAACCATTAGCATCATCTGTTTTTGCCCAAATTTTTGTTACCTTTTTAGTATTATTTGCAAATAAAACCAAAATACCAATATACGGCACTTCTTCGTCTATAACTTTAAAAGCAATAATATTATCTTTAGGGGCAATTTGTAGTCTAATCGAGTCAATTTTATCTCTACCTAGTATAACATCCTCTCTATTAATCAGCTCTAAATCACTAGCCTTTATAAATTTATTTACATCTTTTAGTTGATAAACAATAACAGTTAAAGGAACATCATCATTTCTGCTATTTAAATTAGAATTTTTTATATTATCAATCTTTACACTTACAACACTAGAGCAAGAACTTAAAAACAATCCCATAAGCAATATAATAAAAATTTTTTTCATTCCCATCCTTAAAAAAATACTTAAATAAATAACACTATAATTTTGTTTTTTATTATAATTAAAAAAACTTTCAATAGTGCTTAGGAGATAAAAAATGATTTTCTGTGATCATTATGAAGAAAATTTAGAAAACTTAGAAATATTTCACTTACTTGAAGAAGAAATGGCAAAATATAAAACATTAAATCATGAAAAAATACAATGGGATAAAGTATATGAATACTCATTAGATATTTTACAAAACAACTCGATGGATATGAAAATTTTCGCTTACTTTTCTTTATCATGTTTAGCATTAAATAACGAAGAGTGTTTTAAAATATTTTTAGAAATAATAATTTTTACAGAAAAATTATTTCGAGAAAAACCTGAAAATATAAGTAAAACATCTTCTATACTATTGAATCAAAAAAAGAAATACAAACAAATTGTTGAAAATTTTATTAATGAATTTAATAAAAATTCACCAAAATGCTTACAAGTCACAGCTAAAAATTTAAATGAGTATTTTGAAAAATTACGCGAAATTTTAAATTGTAATTTTGCAAAATTAAACATTAAAGAAGAAATAACACAAACCAAACAACCACCTCTTAAATCTCCAGTAACACAAGTAAATATCGATATAAAAAACACAAAATTATCCAATCTTAACGATAGAGAATACAGAACATTATTAAATAATCTAGCAATAGAATTACTAGAGAATGACATTGAAAACACTAACACCTATTCATTGTTTGCAGAGGCAACTTGGGGAAAGATAAAAACTCTTCCACCGCATTCAGATTTCATCACTAAAGTAAGATATCCTGATAAAAATTTAATAAAATTACTATTAGATAAAAATACAAATGAATTAGATCAAATAAAATGTTTTATCAATAATCTTTCACTTAATCCTTTCTGGATAGAGGGATTTAAAATATTTTGTGATTTTTTACAGCATCATGAAAAAGAACACTCCTTGAAAATTTTAAATTTACTAACTTGCAATTTTATTCTCAAATTCAAAGATATTACCAAGTTAAGATTTGACAACGGTGAATTAATGTGTAAAGAAGATACATTTAATTATTTTGTAAAACAAAATCAAGAAATCAATAAAAAAACACACGCTACATCCGATAAAAATAAAAAAGTAGAGCAATTACTCATTGAAATAAACAATGAAAATTATAATAATTCTTTATTTTGTAATATAAATTCTTTAATAGCCATGGCAGAAGTTTTTGAAACAAACAATATGAAAAATAATGCAAAAATTATATACTTACAACTAGTTGAACTTATGGAAAAAACCTTATTAAAGGATTACTTAAGTGATGAGTATAATTATGCAAAAAATAAAACTAATAAAAAAACATAAACTTAGTTATTCTTTATTTAGTTTTATGTATAATTTAAAAAATAAATTTTAAAATTTAAAAAATAAGGAAGTAAAATGTCTGATGGATCAAGTGCACCAAAAGAACGCATAAATATAACCTACAAGGCAAAAACAAACGGGCAAAATGCAGAAATAGAACTACCATTAAAACTCATGGTAATGGCCAACTTAACAGGTAAAAATGAACAAAATTTAGAAGATAGAGAAATTGTGTCTATCAACAAAATAAATTTTAATCAGGTTATGCAAAAACTAGACATCAAAACCCAATTTAATGTTAAAAATACTTTAGGTGGAGGTGCCGAAGAATTAGATATCAACCTAAAAATATCTAGTATGAAAGATTTTTCACCTGATAATATAGTGCAACAAGTGCCAGAGTTAAATAAACTAATGCGCCTTAGAGAAGCATTAATGGCTCTAAAAGGACCTATGGGCAATATTCCAAATTTTAGAAAAGCTGTTTTGGATGCTCTAAAAAATGAAAAAACCAAAGAGCAGTTGCTTTTAGAAATCAAAAAAGAAAATAACGAAGAATAAAGGAAACATAATATGTCAAAAGATAAAGTAATTGATACTCCAATTATTGAAAGTATTATGGAAAAAAGCAAATACGCTAGAAATGATGAAAGCTATAGTATAGCAAAAAGAGGAGTAGCTGAATTTATTTCTGCAATAGTTGAAAGTGACAATATAGAAGATAAAATCAATAAATTCGCACTTGATGAAATGATTGCCCATATTGATGATTTGTTATCAAAACAAATGGATGAAATTTTACATAATGAAGAATTTCAGAAATTAGAATCAACTTGGAGAGGGCTTTTCTTTTTAGTAGAAAGAACTGACTTTAATGAAAACATTAAAATTAATCTTTTTGATATTACAAAAGAAGAAGTTTTAGAAGATTTTGAAAACAATCCAGACATCACCCAAAGTGTTGTTTATAAAAATATTTATTCTTCAGAATATGGACAATTTGGCGGAGAACCAGTTGGTGCTATAATTGGTGATTATCAACTAAGCACTGCAAGTCCGGATATGACTTTTTTAAATAAAATGTCAAGCATAGCCGCAATGAGTCATTCTCCATTTTTAACTTCCTTAGGACCTAAATTTTTTGGTTTAGAAAATTATTCAGAATTAGCTAATATACAGGATTTACAAAGTCTTCTCGAAGGTCCACAATATACAAGATGGAGAACTTTTAGAGAAAATGAAGATTCTAAATACACAGGATTAATGGTTACAAGATTTCTGACAAGATCACCTTATGATAGTGAAGAAAATCCTATAAAAAGCTTTAATTATAAAGAAAATGTTCACGCATCTCATAATCATCTACTATGGGGAAATTCAGCATACGCTTTTGCAACAAGATTAACAGAAAGTTTTGCTAAGTATAGATGGTGTGGCAGTATCATAGGGCCAAAAAGCGGGGGAAGCGTAAAAGATCTTCCTACTTATTTTTATGAAAATTTTGGAAACTTAAAAGCTAAAATTCCTACTGAAGTTTTAATTACAGATAGAAGAGAATACGAACTTGCAGAAAATGGGTTTATAACTTTAACTCTAAGAAGAGATACCAACAATGCAGCATTTTTTTCAGCAAATTCTGCTTTAAAACCTAAAATATTTCCAAACACACCAGAAGGAAAAGATGCTGAGACAAATTACCGTTTAGGCACTCAACTACCTTATGTATTTTTAATTTCAAGATTAGCACATTATCTAAAAGTATTGCAAAGAGAAGAAATTGGAAGCTGGAAAGAAAGAAGTGATATTGAAAATGGTTTAAACGAATGGGTTAGACAATATATTTCAGATCAAGAAAACCCGCCAGCAGAGGTTAGAAGTAGAAGACCTTTTAGAGGAGCTCAAGTAAAAGTAGATAACATACCAGGAGAGCCTGGGTGGTATAAGATTGGATTAAGTGTTCGTCCTCACTTTAAATACATGGGTGGAAATTTTGAACTATCTTTAGTGGGTAAATTAGATAAAGAATAATAAATGTCTTTATTGGATAAAATTATTCATTCATTGGATGATCAGTATAAAAACATCCCTTTTTATCAAAACGAATTTCAAGAAATAAAAAACAATATACAAGTTTTGCTTAATGCAAAACTTGATGACTGTTTAAGTATTAAAGATTTTGGGTTATCTGGTATGGAAAATTTAAATTTAAGCTCAACAGAGCTTTGCTTAAACATGGCAAAAGAAATTCATAAACTCATAAGTAAATACGAAAAAAGAATTATGATTAATTCTATTACATATAACGACTCTTTAAAACCTTGGCAACTTTCATTTTTATTAAGATGTGTTTTTTATAATGATAGTTTTAAAGAATTTGTAATTGAAATTATATTTAAAAATAATCGATATTGCGAGGTTATCTAGTGACACAAGATGATATACATTATTATCAGAAGGAGATTACTTATCTCAATCAGACTCGAAAAATTTTTATAGATAAATTTCCTAAGTTAGCTCCCTTTTTATCTTACGATAGTAAAGATCCAGATATTGAAAGAATTATTGAAAATTTAGCAATATTAACCTCAAAAATTCATCAAGAACTAGATCAAAATATACCCTATATCGCAGAATCTCTAATTAATATTCTTTCTCCAAATTACACCAATATTCTACCATCTATGTGTATGCAAGAATTTAAATTTAACAAAAACAGCAAACTCAATAAATTAATTATTCCTAAAAATAGCACAGTCAAATCTATACCTATAGAAAAATGTGAATGTGAATTTAAAACGGTATATGATGTATATCTATATCCATTAAATATAGAGAATATTTTTTTAGGAAGTGAAAGACAATATCACACATTAGATATACAACTTAGAATTAATAAAGAAGATTTAAACATTGAACATCTGGATTTAGATAAACTAAGTATATATTTAGGGGATGATGTTTACACATCATCTACATTGCTTTTTTATATGCACCAATACTTAGAAGAATTGAAAATCATATCTCATGATACAAAAGAAGAATTTAAAATAAACACCCATAACATTAAAACTATGGGTTTAAAACCAAATGAAAGCTGTCTATTTTATAACGATTTAGGTTTTGAATCTTTTTCTTTACTAAGAGAGTATTTTTTTCTACCAGAAAAATTCAATTTTATCTTAATACAAGGCTTAGAAGTTTTACATAAATGCAAAGGTAAATTAATCAGTATTTTTTTCAAATTTAACAAAACACTTCCTAAAAATTGTATTATAAAAAATGAGCTATTTTCATTGTCTTCAACACCTATTATTAATATTTTTGAAAAAGCAGCAGAACCTATCATCAACAATCATTCGAAAAATGGATATAGAATTTTTATAGACAGAACCAATTTAAACGCATATGATATAGTTCAAATAAAGCAGGTGAAGGCACACAACAGTGATAGTGGTAGTAGAATTTTAAAAAATTATAAGAATTTTGAACGTTTTGAATTTATGCAAAACAAAATACAAGATTTTTACTACATTACAAATAAATCAAACTCCAAGAATGTTAATTTCAAAGAAATATCATTTTTTTCCTCAAACAATACAAATGAAACAATATCCATAGATACACTATGTTGCAATAAGAATTTACCTACTCTTTTAAAAATAGGTGATATTAATCTCGCACCTTTCCACAAAGATATAATTACCAAAAATATTACAATTCCAACACCGTCGAAACAAATCAATGTAGATGGAAATCTTTTATGGAAGTTAGTTTCTATTTTATCTTTTAGTTATCAAACTCTATTAACAAAAACTTCCTTTTTTCAAGTTCTGGAGAGTTATAGTTTTCCTGATGATAAAACATCTGAAGCAACTTGCCAACTACTTACTTCATCAATAATTGATATCAAATCAAAACCTACTTATTTAGTCGATGAACATATTACAAAAAAAGGAACTATGAGTATCATAAGCATAGATGATTCTAAATTTTATTCTTTAGGGGAAGTTTACAAACTTGGCGTAATAATTTCAGAATTTCTATCATCTTTTGTAAGTATTAATTCATTTTGCGAATTAAAAATAAAATGTATAAATTCAAAAGTCATTATACACTATCCTTTTAAAAAAGGAATTAAGTCTATATTATGAATAATACAAACTCTTATACTTTTTATAAACTTCTTAAAGAAATATTAAAAGAACATCGTAAAGAAGATATTTTTTTAAGAGTAAATAATGCTCTAATGCACCCTAATAAAGAAATTGAGTATGTAAAAATTAGTAAAAATAATGATATTTTTCCTATAGAAATTATGATTAACTTCATGGGTCTACAGGGAAATACATCGCAACTCCCATCTTACATACTAGACAAGCTTTCTAGAAATGAAGATGGCGGTGAAGGATGGAGTTTATTTTTTGATTTTTTCAACCATTATCTTCTTTGGATTTTTTTTGAAATTACCACTCTTAATAATTATCCAAAAAGTTTTGATATTGACTTCAATGATAGAATTTCTAAAATACTATTTTCTATATTGGGTATCAATGACACAAGAATAGCAAAGAGATATCTACCTTTTGCTCCATTATTGCTAAGTTTAAGAAGACCTAAAAGTTATATTGAAAGAATTTTACAAATCACTTTTAATTTGCAAAATCAATTAAGTATTATAGAAAATATACCCCATCAAATTTACATAAGACACATACAATTAAATAAATTAGGATGTAAGAATCATATTTTAGGGAAAAATCTAATTTTAGGGAAAAAATTTCTATCTTACCAAAATAAAATAGCTATTTATATAAAAGATATACACTATGATGAAGCTTTAAAATACTTTCCAAACGCAGAAAAATATAAAGAGCTTAAAGAAAGTATATTATTTCTAACTAATAATGAATTTTGTGTTGATTTATATCTTAAAATTATTTTTAATAAAAGAATGCTGTTTAAGCTAGGAGATTACTCTCACTCCAAATTAGGATGGGGTAAAATTTTAGGAAAAAAAATAAAAAATTATGAGATAATACATATTAAACTTCATGAATGATTTTTATATTTACCAAAATATATCATTTACTCATCTATATAAAATCTGAATTTTCATTATTTAAATCATCACTTTTTATAAATTATAACAATAAAATATAGCACATAAACAAAAAAACACTTTACTGTAATTAACAAACCACACACTTACTACTTTCTACCTTCCCTACTTCAATC
>NZ_JANQDC010000031.1:0-8378 GCF_024723695.1 Campylobacter sp. S4:11
CTTATACTAGCTCCTTGTATTTCGTTATTAAGCATAATAGGAACATTATCTGATTTTATTCTTTTAGCATTCTTTGCTTTTAGATCAACCTTACCTCCATGTATGCATAATAAAGTATTATCTTCTAATATAGGATGCAAACAAGAAGTATCAGGACTTATATCAATATCTTTTATTCTAGGAAGAGTGATTTTTCTTTTTTTAGCCATAAAAAGCCTTGTGGGTTTGAAGTATGCTTTCTAATTGCTCATCTTTAGCATAAAGAAGTTTTTCTTCTAAAGAACAATCAAAATTTGAAGGAAAAGGTTTTATGGTATCCTTGCTTAGAAATTTTTGCCAAAGTATAGAGTTTTTTTCTGCTGAAAACTCCCAAAAATCATCTTTGTTATTATAAACATAGTCTTTATAATCTATAAAATTTACAAAGTTGATATTTACATTTTTTTGCTTAGAAAGCATACCTTGTATGTTTTCTTCTTCTGTGTTTTTTGGAATTTTATTATAGTTTTTAAGATAATGATTTATTCTATTGTTATTTAAGTTTTGATTTTCAAGTTCATTTAAAAGTTCTTTAGAATAATAATTTAAAAAATAATTATTTGCATATTCTTCTATATGCTCTTTAAAGCTTCTTTTATAAATTAACTCATCATAACTAATAGGGTAAGATTTTAAAGTATTATTTTTAGAATTTAATATATAATCATACCCTGCAAAAAAATAAGAAAAATCCATAAAGGCATAATCAGCACTTATGCCTTTACAAAGACTTAAAAAAATATTTTCAAGTTCTAAGATGATTTTTTCATCTTTACTTAAATTTAACTCTTTTTGAAGTTGTTCTTGGGTTTTTGGGATAAAACCATAATTAAGTTTATCTTCATAATTTTTTACTAGATAATTTAAATTTTCATCATTAAGATTAAAAGTAAGGTATAGTGATGAGTTGAAATAAATATCATATTTATTAAAGTAGGGCGCTAGATTATCTTTTTCTATAAGAGTATTGATTTGGCTTTGAGAGAAATTTTCTCCTTTTTCATCCCAAAAAGGTAAATTAGGGGAGAGGTTTTTAAGAGTTCCTATTTCACTTAATTCATCTTTTTGATAATATCTATGTAAAATGTATTTGCTTTTATCTTTGCATAAACGATTGTAAATTTGAGTATAATTTGAAGGTAAAAAATTTAACCATTCATCCTCACTGTGTAGATTTATACCTTCAAATTTATCAATACTAAAACAAGCTTTAAGTTCTTGTATAGCTTTTAAGGTATTTTCTAAATGTTTATTATAAAAATTATTTTCATTAGCTTTTTTAAAATCAAGCCATTCTTGTAAATTAAGGCGATTACCTTTTAAACTCCAAGCGTCAAGGTATTTTTCATCACTAAAAGTTTTTTTAGATAAAAGATGAAAGCTAATTTGATTGGCACTTAATGTTTGTTTCATTTAAAAGCTTTCAAAGCATCAATTTTTTCACACCATTTGTTAAAGTGTTGACATTTTAATCTTATGTTGTCTATACCAATTTCTTTTGCGATCTTGCTACCATGCAAAACTTTTTTATAGCTAGGAGAAGAAAAAATCTTTTTTAGCCTGTGTGACGGACTTGTTTCCTTGCTATTGTTGATGAATTCTGGATTATTGTATTTTTCGATAATACATTCTAATTCGCAAATGAGTTTTTCATCCCATTCAGCGTCTGCTTCAATGATTTTTGTAATATCACTAAAAAGCAAACTTTCAAATTCATGTGGTTGTATATAGCTAAAAAATTTATTTGTATCGCATTTTTGTTTAATTGCTTCATCAAAATCTTTTTGTATTTTTTCAATATATTCATATATATCAGTATTAGCTTTATTTTCTTTTAAAAATTCATCATCTAATCCATAATAATCAAACATAGTTGTCATAAAAGCTTGTGTGTCTTGTTTTAATTTTTTAACAATAAAATCAACCACTCTATCATACGAAAGCGCACCGCCTTTGTGTCCTTTAGATGTAGGTATTGTAAGTGGAGTGAGATAAATTTTGACATTGTGAAAATACGGACTTAAAGTTTCATTGATAAATTTTTCTTCACTTTGTCCTTCGCAAATTACATAGCATCTTATAATATCTGACATTATTTTGGTCTCCCACCTATAAGATTACTAGCCCAAATTTCTCCAAGTGTGTATTCTTCAAGCCAAGTTTGTAGTTTTTCATTGTCCATTCTTGTAAAAATAGATTGATCACCTTCTTTATCTACAACTATAATATCTTGTGCTTCAAAATGATTTATCAGTTCTACAGATTGAGAAGAAATAATGAGTTGTTTTTCTTGAGCTACTCTTTTAATGATCTCGCTTAAAATTTTTAACGCATAAGGATGTAGTCCTAATTCAGGCTCATCGATAATAATTGTTCCTGACATTAGCTCAAAAGGCTGAAGCAATAAAGTAGCTAAGCATATAAACCTTAAAGTTCCATCAGAAAGCATATGTGCTTTAAAAGGAGTATCAGGATCGTTTTTATGATGCCATTCTAATTGTATATTATCACTATTTCTAAAAATAAATCCCCCAAAAAAAGGAGCAATATCTTGTATAGTAGTTAAAATTTGTTCATAATGTTTGTTGTAGTTATCATGGAGCATTTTAAGATAAGCTGCTATATTTTGTGCATCTTCTTTGAAAATAAGATTATCATTTGCATCACATATACTTTTCATTTTAGATGTATCTCCAGTATCATGAAAATGATAAAGCTTCCATTTTTTAATTTCGCTTATAGTATAATCAGCAACTGCTTTGGATCTAGAATATTCTTTTGCTTCAGAAATATTACTTTCGTATACATTCTCTCCTATAATGTATTCGTGAGGACCAAAATAAATTCTTTCTTTTTGTATAAGCATTTTGTTTTCTTGCGTGGCTACGATATCTACTTTATATCTATTTGGGTTAAAAACAAAGTCAAAATGCAATTTTTCGGTTTCTTTTCTACCAAAATACAAAAAACTATCAGGTCCTTTATCTTGTGTATAAAATTGCAAATTTTTATTAAACAATACATTAAGCATTTTAAATACCGAGATAAAATTACTTTTACCTGCACCATTTGCACCGATTAAGATATTTAAATTTTTAAGTTCAAATTCGGATAAATCTTTTATAGATTTATAGCCTTTGATTGTTATGTTATTTAGCATTTATATCCTTTAGCTTCTAATATTGAAGTTGATTATTTTTCTCTATTACCTTTAGCCTTTTTATTGCTTTATTTAATAAGAGACGATATTTATCACTATTATATTTATAATCTATAAAATTTACAATACTTAATTAGCACTAAATAGCATTTTAAAAGCTTTCAAAGCATCAATAAAATCTTTTATATCTTTTACTTGATCTTCTACCCAATCTTCCACTGTATAATCCTCATCACATTCGCTATCTTCACTATAATAATCTCCTCCTTCAAAATCAGCAGGATTATCATAAAGTTCCATTTCTATATGTTCTAATTCAAATTCCAAATCATTTATAAAATTTCGAAGAATCGTCCCATTAAAATTCTTTTTATCATAGTTTAAAATAGTGATTAGATTAGATGGTAAAACAACCTTATCTTTTTCATCAAATTTTAAGTTGTTGTTTTCTACTAAATTTTTATATTCATAACTTAAGATGTTACTTATGAAAGTTCTTCGTTTATGTTTTTTTAAACCATCTAAAGCACCTTTTAAATAACTATCATTTTCAAGATAGTAATTAAACGCTTCTTGTATATCTTTATCTAATAAAATTTTATTTTTCATTGTTTTTCCTTATGATTTATTTTACCTAAAGTTAATTTTTATCACTCTACTCATTCTCCTTAGCCTTTTTTATAGCATCGTTTAAAAGTTTGGAGCATTCATCACGATATTTACCCAATAAATCAAAGTCAGTTTTTCCATCAATTTCACAATGAGAAGAATCATATGCTGGTAAATTATATTTTTTTCTAATTTGCTCTGAAGTCATTGCTCCTGCATCTTTTAAAAGTTTTTTATTTCTAGATCCTTTTGCATTATCTAAAGGAGTTCTTGGGGTAGCAAAATTCACATTAGCTCCAAGTTCGATTAAAAGCTTTGTAACCTTATAAGTTTCAGGTTCGCTTACAGCTTCAAATAAAAGAGTTTCATTGTGTTCACTCTCTTGAATAAGTCGGGTTTGCATATCTACATTAGCTCCTCCTTTAATAGCTAGTTCTAATAATTCATAATTATTGCGTCTAGCCCAAAAATGCATAGGAGTCCAACCAAAGTCATCTTCATGCACTTCAAATTTAGCTCCACGATTGACTAGATATTGTATGATTTGAGAATTTGGGTTTTTAGCATTGAGTATATATGCGTAGATTAGAGCGTTTTTATAAATATTAGGCTCGCCTTCTACTTCTTTCATTAAGATGTATTTTTCATTAGCTTCTTTGATATGTTTCATGTCGGGAAAAGCAAAATTATATTTAGGATCTTTTAAACTTAAACCATACTCATCAAATAAATAATCTAAAATAGAAAAATCATTATTATTTTCTTCACAAGCAAATGCGGCCCTTAATAAGCTTGCTGCTGGATCAAATAAAGATAGCTCATAATCTTCATTATTATGATGGTATGTAAAATGCGCCTCATAAAAGCTTTCTTTTATGGGATAATCTTTTAAAAGATTTTTAACATTTTCTAAGTCATTATTACTAATAAAATCAAATAACTGTTTTTGAATTTGCATTTTTTCTTCAAAACTCATAGCTTTGATATCTTCTAATGTTTTCATTGTTTTTCCTTTAGTTTTTTTGTATTTGTTTGTTTTTGTTTAATTCTTCTTCTATATGAACAGGGTCATTTAAATTTAATCTTTTTATTACTATTTTATTAGGTGCTGCTCCTTTGATATGGTGTAGATATATTTCTTTAAATATTGTCTTTATGCTTCTGTGAGCATGTCTGTGGTAGATAAAACCACTTCTTGATCCTTTATGGTTTTTATTGTCTTTATTAAATATCTCTAGATTAGTTATATTATCTATTAATTTTGTGTAATGATTGCATAAAAATAAATAATCAAGCTCATATTCTCTAGCAAGTTTTAACTCAAAGCTTATTTGTTCTGTTAAAGCTTGATCTTGAACATTTTTAACCTCTACTAAAGTAGGGTAATCATTTAGCGTTACTAAAAAATCAGGTATGGTGTGATTGAAACCTTTAGTATTAAAATTAGTATCTAGTTTTCTTCTATTAGATAAATACCTAGTTGATCTTTTAGTAAAAAGCATAGAAGCAGCATATTCTCCTGCATCTCCTATATCTTTAGAATTGATATTTTTATTTTTTTGTTCTTCTTGGTTTGGAGTGGTGCTGTTTGTTGCCATCATATCTAAAGGATCTACATTTTTAACACTATCTTGCTTACCATTGCTAGTCTTTTGAGGGTTTTGAAGATCTTTTATAATGTCTTTATAATCTTTAACTTTTTTTTGATTTCTTTGTAAAAATTCAAGTCTACCTAGTAGATTTAGTTCTTTAGGTGATTTGTTTTTATTATCTTGTAAGTCACTTATTTTCTTCTTTAATTCTTGCTTATCTGTAATAATATCTTTTAAACTTTCATCATCTTTAAGCAAGATTTTAGTCATTTCATCTGCTTTTTTCGCGCAAGCTTTTTTAATACCCATTGCTTGTTGTATTTTATCATCTTCTGTAAAATCTCTATTGTCATTTAAAGCTTGTAGGAATTCTTTAGGGCTTTGCAAAACTAAATTAGGATTTTTTATTTTAGCTATGCTTCTTTGAAAGCTTAAATCTATATTTTTTTTATCTTTTCTTCCCTTTCTAAAATCAGTCACTACAAAGCCCTTATCTTCTAAAGGCACAGGATCAAAGTGTAATGTTTCATTTTTATCTAAAGATACTAATCTTGGTATTAAAACATAAATTCCTTTTTCAAAGCATTTATCAAAAAAATCTGCTTCAACTTTAGCTATACCATCTTTTACTTCAAAGCCATCGTTATATTTTAACTCTTCATTTAAACTTTTGATATCATTATCTTTACTTGTATAAACATCGTAAAATATATCATAATTATCAGGATCGATTTGTCGTTGTTTTTTAGTTTGTAAGATGAAGTTATTTTCATCAAATTTATTTATCTCTTTATCGATTTTTTGTGCATAATCTTTTGTGATATCTTCTTTTTCATTTAATTGATCTTGAGAATTTATTTTTTTAATTTCTTGTTCTTTATGAATTGTTCTATTTTTATCTTCAAATTCTTTTCCATTGTTTTTATCTTCTGTTTGTAAATGAAAAGGCTTATAAAAATACAATTTACAATTTTCTAGTATATAAACCTTTTGAAATTCTTTAATATGAAAATTGACATCAGTAAAGTTAATTTTTATCACTCTACTCATTCTCCTTAGCCTTTTTTATGGCATCGTTTAAAAGTTTACAGTATTTTTCCATATAGCTTTTATCTTTTTCACACTCTTTGCTATCCCAGTATATATTGTATTTTTTATCAAGTTGTTCTGAAGTCATTGCTCCTGCATCTTTTAAAAGCTTTTTATTTCTAGATCCTCTTGCGATATCTAAAGGGGTGGTTGGGGTGACAAAATTTACATTAGCTCCTAGTTCAATTAAAAGCTTTGTAACCTTATAAGTTTCAGGTTCGCTTACAGCTTCAAATAAAAGGGTTTCATTGTATTCACTCTCTTGAATAAGTCGGGTTTGCATATCCACATTAGCCCCTCCTTTAATAGCTAGTTCTAATAATTCATAATTATTTTGCATAACCCAAAAATGCATAGGAGTTCTACCGGAAAATCCTTCATTATGCACTTCAAATTTAGCTCCACGATTGACTAGATATTGTATGATTTGAGAATTTGGATTATCGGCATTGAGTATATAATAATAGATTAGAGCGTTTTTATAAATATTAGGCTCGCCTTCTACTTCTTTCATTAAGATGTATTTTTCATTAGCTTCTTTGATATGTTTCATATCAATAAGAACAAAATTATATTTAGGATCTTTTAAACTTAAACCATACTCATCAAATAAATAATCTAAAATAGAAAAATCATTATTATTTTCTTCACAAGTAAATGCAGCTCTTGTTATCAAGTTAAAAGGATCAAATAAAGGGAAGTCTCCATCCTCATCTTTGATATTAAGCTCATAACAAGATATTTTTACAGGATAATCTTTTAAAATATCTTTTACCTTGGCCAAATCATTATCATCTATAGCTTCAAGAACTAGATCTTCTAATTCATCTTTTTCTTGATAGTTCATAGCTTTGATATCTTCTAATGTTTTCATTGTTTTTCCTTTAGTTTTTTTGTAATTTTAGTTTTAATTCAAGAAAATTGCTTTTAATCCGCTCTTAAATCACCTCCTTTTACCCTTAAACCTTTATCATCTATAATTACTTGCATTTTTCCTACTTGAAGTATAATCTTATCTTTTGTTTGTGTGATGGTGGTATTTTCACCTACTTGAGAGATGATTTGTTTTTGTGCTATTAAAGTGCTTTCTTTATTAGCTAAAGTATTTATTTCATCAGCCGTAAAGGAACAATTATTTTTAGCTTTAAAACTAATAGAATCATCAGCTTCAGCTTTGAAATACTCATTTGTTTCTATGCTTAGATCTTTTTTGGAGTGAAATTTTATACTTTGATTGGTTTGAAGCACATAAGAACCTTTTATGGTTTCATTTTTATTATGTCCTATTCTTTGGATAAAATCATTTTTGATATCTTGCTCTAGATTGTTGTTGATGATTACTCTTTTATCATTTCCTATTTTTTCTTCATGATTTTGTCCTATATTGACTTCATTACTAATTCCTACATTCAAAGTATTACTTAAACCCACATTGGTGTCTTTAGAAAGCAAGGTGTTTTCTAGATACTGCGCACCTACATTGACATTTTTAAAACCTATGATATTTTGCATATGCCCTAAGGTAATAAATTCAGTATATAAAGCTCCCACTTCTGAGGTTTTGTTATTTTTTATGGTTTGCTCATAGTTGTTGCCTATTTCTTCTTTATAATCTTTTTGTGCTAGAATGTAAAATTCTTCCTTGTCTATATCATTTTTTAAAGTGATTTCATTTCTTGCTTTTGCATCGGTATTATCTTTTCCTATAGTAGAATTAGAGATAGTTAAATAATGTTCGTTTTTATAATTTAGATTATATTCTGTATTTTCTTGTAGTTTAAGTTCATCTAAGCCTTTATTATACATAGGTATAGCACTTAGATAATTTAGTGTTTGTTCAGCGATTTCTCTTTTGTATCTTGGGTAGTTATATTGTGGCATAGTATTCA
>NZ_JANQDC010000032.1:0-5916 GCF_024723695.1 Campylobacter sp. S4:11
TAATCTAAAAATAAACCAATTTAACAACTAACAATAAGCATAAAAAGAATAAACTAATTTAAAAATTAACAATAAAAATAAACATAGGATTATATATAAAGTAAGAATAATAAAAGAACTAACAAGTCCGCAATGAGCTACTTTCCCCCTGCCAGTAAGGCGTAGTATCATCACCCACGATGTGCTTAGCTTCTTGGTTCGGGATGGAGCAAGGCGTCTCCACATCTGTATAATCACGGACATTGTTATTTAAATATTCTATTTAATATAGCAAATAAAAACAATCAATAAGATCTAGATATAAAAATCATTTTTATTTCAGCTCTCATCTTGTTCTTATATTTAGATGTTTTATTAAACTAAATCACTTTATTGTTTTAGAATACTTAAAAAACAATGTTAAGAGCAAGTTCTAATATAAACTTTACTTGTAAGATTTTATAAACTTAAGAATGTAATTTTTATATAAATATTTCATATAAAAACATTCAAGGCTTTATTAAAAACCTTAACAAGGAAGTGATGCTTAAATAAGATAAGCCAAACGCTCTATTAGTACTGGTCAGCTAAAGGACTTTCATCCATTACACACCCAGCCTATCAAACTAGTAGTCTTCTAGAGAGCTTAGAGAAGATTCATCTTAGAGTTGGCTTCACGCTTAGATGCTTTCAGCGTTTATCCGTTCCAAACTTAGCTACGCTGCGATGCTCTTGGCAGAACAACAGCTACACCAGTGGTTTGTTCAACCCGGTCCTCTCGTACTAGGGTCAAATCTCTTCAATCTTCTTACGCCCACGGCAGATAGGGACCGAACTGTCTCACGACGTTCTGAACCCAGCTCGCGTACCGCTTTAAATGGCGAACAGCCATACCCTTGGGACCTGCTCCAGCCCCAGGATGCGATGAGCCGACATCGAGGTGCCAAACCTCCCCGTCGATGTGAGCTCTTGGGGGAGATCAGCCTGTTATCCCCGGGGTACCTTTTATCCTTTGAGCGATGGCCCTTCCACACAGAACCACCGGATCACTAAGACCGACTTTCGTCTCTGCTTGACTTGTATGTCTTGCAGTTAAGCTGGCTTATACCTTTATACTCTACGAACGATTTCCAACCGTTCTGAGCCAACCTTTGTAAGCCTCCGTTATTATTTGGGAGGCGACCGCCCCAGTCAAACTACCCACCAGACATTGTCCCACTTGAGGATAACTCAAGCTGGTTAGCTACCCAAATAAGAAAGAGTGGTATCTCAACAACGGCTCATATACAACTGGCGTCATATACTCAAAGCCTCCCACCTATCCTGCACATTCTTATCCAAATAGCAGTGTCAAGCTGTAGTAAAGGTCCACGGGGTCTTTCCGTCTTGCCGCGGGTAGGAGGAATTTTCACCTCCACTACAATTTCACTGGATCCCTCTTTGAGACAGCTCCCATCTCGTTACGCCATTCATGCAGGTCGGTATTTAACCGACAAGGAATTTCGCTACCTTAGGACCGTTATAGTTACGGCCGCCGTTTACTCGGGCTTCGATCAAGAGCTTCGCTAATGCTAACCCCATCAATTAACCTTCGAGCACCGGGCAGGCGTCACACCCTATACATCCTCTTACGAGTTAGCAGAGTGCTGTGTTTTTGGTAAACAGTCGGGAGGGACTCTTTGTTGTAAGTTTCTTCGCTTTCGGAGCAAATCCTAATACGAAGCGAACCACACCTTATACCGAAGATACGGTGCTATTTTGCAGAGTTCCTTAAAGAGAGTTCTTCCACGCGCCTTAGAATACTCATCCCACCCACCTGTGTCGGTTTACGGTACGGGCAACATTAGCTAAACTTAGAAACTTTTCTTGGCTCGACGGCATCAGCAATTCTCCTCGCTGTCCGAAGACTTTGAAGAGCCTTTCAGTTCTCGGAGTATTGTTATACGGATTTGCCTATATAACCTCCTACGACCTTAGACTAGCACTTCCATCCGCTAGCTTGCTTAGCCCTAAGCGTCCTTCCATCGCACACTAATGTTGGTATTGGAATATTAACCAATTTGCCATCGTCTACCCCTTTCGGACTCGACTTAGGACCCGACTAACCCTACGATGACGAGCATCGCGTAGGAAACCTTGGGTTTACGGCGTTAATGATTCTCACATTAATTATCGCTACTCATGCCTGCATGCTCACTTCTATTCGCTCCAGCACTCCTTACCGGTATACCTTCGGCGCAAATAGAACGCTCTCCTACCACTTGATAAAATCAAGTCTACAGCTTCGGTACTTACTTTAGCCCCGTTATATTTTCCGCGCAAAATCACTAGACCAGTGAGCTATTACGCTTTCTTTAAAGGATGGCTGCTTCTAAGCCAACCTCCTGGTTGTTTAAGTAACTTCACATCGTTTTCCACTTAAGTAAGATTTAGGGACCTTAGCTGGTAGTCTGGGTTGTTTCCCTCTTGACGACGGATTTTATCACTCGCCGCCTGACTGCTGTGATTACATATAAGGTATTCGGAGTTTGATAGGGTTTGGTACATTGGTGTATGCCCTAGCCCATTCAGTGCTCTACCCCCTTATACTACGACACAACGCTATACCTAAATATATTTCGGAGAGAACCAGCTATCACGAAGTTTGATTGGCCTTTCACCCCTATCCACAAGTCATCCGGGGGCTTTTCAACGCCTATCGGTTCAGTCCTCCACTAGTTCTTACACTAGCTTCAACTTGCTCATGGATAGATCACTTCGTTTCGGGTCTGCAGCATCTGACTTAAGCGCCCTATTCAGACTCGCTTTCGCTACGGCTTCGCGTGTGCTTAACCTTGCCAGACACCACAACTCGCAGGCTCATTATGCAAAAGGCAGTCCATCACACTGTATTGCTACATAGTGCTCTGAATGATTGTAAGCAAATGGTTTCAGGTTCTATTTCACTCTGATCACCTCAGTTCTTTTCACCTTTCCCTCACGGTACTTGTGCACTATCGGTCTGGTAGTAGTATTTAGGGTTGGATCGTGGTCGACCCAGCTTCAGACAGGATTCCTCGTGTCCCGCCCTACTCAGGATACTGCTAGCTAAGGTTTGGTTTTCGTATACGGGACTATCACCCTCTATGGCTACACTTTCCAGAGTGTTCTACTAACCTCACCTATTGCACATTGCAGTCCTACAACCCCCAGTGCAAGCACTGGGTTTGCCCTCTTGCGCTTTCGCTCGCCGCTACTGACGCAATCTCTATTGATTTCTTTTCCTGTAGGTACTAAGATGTTTCAATTCCCTACGTTCGCTCCATTATGGTAGTATATATCTCTATATACTGGGTTGCCCCATTCGGAAATCTACGGATCAAAGCTTCTTGACAGCTCCCCGTAGCTTATCGCAGTCTAGTACGTCCTTCATCGCCTTTACCAGCCAAGGCATCCACCATTCGCTCTTAATAGCTTACCTTTTAAATTCATTCTAAAACGCATCACTTCCTTGTTAAAGTTTTTATGATAAGACTTTACTATCTTAAGACGGAAAGCATTTAAACACTTAATAAAACTAAACAAATTAGTCTCACTAAGCTGTGAGTTTAAAACTTGTCTTTAACTAAAAGCTAAAGAAAAGATAGTTAGGTTTTATCCTCTAACAAGTCCTGTAAAATTGTTTTTATTAAAACTTGCTTGTGACTCTTAACAATGATAATTCAAATAACATTAAATAACTAATCTAATATATAAAATATTCTATTATTTATTTAGCTTAGGTCTTAAAACCTAAAGGAAGTATATATAAAGAGTTTAAATAATTTAAAAATATAAGCAATAAAGTATTTTATTTTACTTTACTTATTGCTTTATTGTTAGCTATATACTTGCTTTAAGTTTTAAAACTTTATTATATGATTGATAAACAAATCTTTTATGGTGGGCCTAACAAGACTTGAACTTGTGACCTCACCCTTATCAGGGGTGCACTCTAACCAGCTGAGCTATAGGCCCTTAATAAATGGTGGAGAATAGCGGGATCGAACCGCTGACCTCCTGCGTGCAAAGCAGGCGCTCTCCCAGCTGAGCTAATTCCCCAAAATTAGCTTTTCATCAATCTTTGAAATCTAAACAAGGATGATTGAGTCTATATATGAACTGATAGTTGTGAGACTTATCAGTTTGTACTCTAGAAAGGAGGTGATCCAACCGCAGGTTCTCCTACGGTTACCTTGTTACGACTTCACCCCAGTCGCTGATTCCACTGTGGACGGTAACTAGTTTAGTATTCCGGCTTCGAGTGAAATCAACTCCCATGGTGTGACGGGCGGTGAGTACAAGACCCGGGAACGTATTCACCGTAGCATGGCTGATCTACGATTACTAGCGATTCCGGCTTCATGCTCTCGAGTTGCAGAGAACAATCCGAACTGGGACATATTTTATAGATTTGCTCCACCTCGCGGTATTGCGTCTCATTGTATATGCCATTGTAGCACGTGTGTCGCCCTGGGCATAAGGGCCATGATGACTTGACGTCGTCCACACCTTCCTCCTCCTTACGAAGGCAGTCTATTTAGAGTGCTCGGCCGAACCGTTAGCAACTAAATACGTGGGTTGCGCTCGTTGCGGGACTTAACCCAACATCTCACGACACGAGCTGACGACAGCCGTGCAGCACCTGTCTCTAAGTTCTAGCAAGCTAGCACCCTCTTATCTCTAAAAGGTTCTTAGGATATCAAGCCCAGGTAAGGTTCTTCGCGTATCTTCGAATTAAACCACATGCTCCACCGCTTGTGCGGGTCCCCGTCTATTCCTTTGAGTTTTAATCTTGCGACCGTACTCCCCAGGCGGTACACTTAATGCGTTAGCTGCATTACTGAGATGACTAGCACCCCAACAACTAGTGTACATCGTTTAGGGCGTGGACTACCAGGGTATCTAATCCTGTTTGCTCCCCACGCTTTCGCGCCTTAGCGTCAGTTAAGTTCCAGCAGATCGCCTTCGCAATGGGTATTCTTGGTGATATCTACGGATTTTACCCCTACACCACCAATTCCATCTGCCTCTCCCTCACTCTAGACTACCAGTTTCCCAAGCAGTTCAACGGTTAAGCCGTTGGATTTCACAAGAGACTTGATAATCCGCCTACGCGCCCTTTACGCCCAGTGATTCCGAGTAACGCTTGCACCCTCCGTATTACCGCGGCTGCTGGCACGGAGTTAGCCGGTGCTTATTCCTTAGGTACCGTCAGAATTCTTCCCTAAGAAAAGGAGTTTACGCTCCGAAAAGTGTCATCCTCCACGCGGCGTTGCTGCGTCAGGGTTTCCCCCATTGCGCAATATTCCCTACTGCTGCCTCCCGTAGGAGTCTGGACCGTGTCTCAGTTCCAGTGTGACTGATCATCCTCTCAGACCAGTTAAGCGTCATAGCCTTGGTGAGCCATTACCTCACCAACTAGCTGATACTATATAGTCTCATCCTACACCGAAAAAACTTTCCCTACTCAACTTGTGTTAAGCAGGAGTATAGAGTATTAGCAGTCGTTTCCAACTGTTGTCCTCTTGTGTAGGGCAGATTAACTATACCTTACTCACCCGTGCGCCACTAATCCACTTCTAGCAAGCTAAAAGCTTCATCGTTCGACTTGCATGTATTAGGCACGCCGCCAGCGTTCACTCTGAGCCAGGATCAAACTCTCCATAAAAAATAATTGGATAAGTTTAATCTTTTTCTTCAAAGAAAAAGTTGATTGTTAAGATTTAAAAATAAATCTTTCTGGCTCAATCGATCACTTATTTAGATTTCAAAGATTGACTATAAGATTTGATTAACAATATTAATAATTTAAAGAACAAATACTAAAAAATTAAGACAAAAAGTCTTAGCTTTTTAAAACCCTTTTATTTAAAAAGGAAATGAAATTATAGCAATAAAAGCTTAAAGTTTTATTAA
>NZ_JANQDC010000033.1:0-5503 GCF_024723695.1 Campylobacter sp. S4:11
TTATAACTATATTCCACTTACTATACATGGATTCATAGTTTTAGAGTTATCACTAACTATGCAAATTTTTCCTTTTTGCATAGGTGCAGTTTCATCGATATCATTTTTATCTTCTTCCTCTTCTTCATTTATAGCTTTATTACCTATAGAATTAAAAGTAGAACTTTGCTCAAAAACCAAAGAATCATCTGGTTTATTATCAATTGGTGGTTCTACTGGATCAATAGGCTTATCAGGTATTTCTATTTCACCACCACCATTATCTCCATTATTTTTTATAGAATCTAAGATAGGAATACTAACATTACTAACCTTATCAAAGTTTCCATTGAGCGTAAAATACTCATATTGGTTTGCTTTAGCTTTTAATGATTCAAACTCATCTATAGAAATATCACTTTTGTTTTTATCAAATTGTGCTAAAAACATAAGTTTTTCTATTCTAGAAGATATATTGCTCAACTCTTTATGAAGCCTATTTAGTGAATCTTCGCTTAAATTTTTATTGCTATTGATTGTGGATACTATTATGTTATACATAGTTGCGAGTTCATCGATTTGTTTTTGATAATTTGTTTTGTTGTATTTATCTTTTAAATCATTAATATTATCCACTTTGCCTTGCAAATCCTTAATAAAATCTATCAACTTGTCTTTATTTGCTATAGTGATGTCATAATGCTTTTTAGCATCTTGTTTTAAACTGTTAAATTTTTCTTGTACCCCTTCTTTAAACCTAGAATCAATCTTGTTATTTTGCGAGTATGCAAGCAAAAAATCCATACTTTGCATTAATTTTTCAGCTTCGCTTGTTTTATCATCATATCTATCATCTAACAAAAACTCTGCTATAAACTGTACCTTCGATTTTCTATCTGTTAAATTCCCATATGCTTCTAAAAGCTTTTTTAAATCACTATTTGCATTAATGGTTAAGTATTTTTTTAAATCTGAAATGATTTCATCTTTAATGATATCTTCATACAAATCCTCATTATCTAAAAACACATCGTTATCAAGATCAACCCTAGATACCTCACTAGGTTTTGTAGGGTCTGTTATAGCCGGGATTTTTGATGTAAATTCATTGTATTTATCATTATTTGTATAACTGACTTCACTTGCTCCGCTAGTTGAAAAACCACTAAAGTCATTAGTATGATGATATACTATATTAGAATTATTTATTCCAACTTTATTAGCTATAAATAAGTCTGTATATACGGTCTTATTTTGATAAGACTTAGCATTTATAGAAGACCCTTCTTTAAAATATAGTGAAACATTCTTTATGGAGCCACCACTATTTGAACATCCCCAAGAATTAGCACCATTACATCCTAAAAATCCACCAGCGTATACAGAATCCGTAGATTTTACATCAATATTTATCTTACCTTCTAAAGCTATGTTTTCTAAATTTGCACTATAGTTTTTTCCTGCGAAACCACCTACATAAGCTACACCTTGCTGTTTTTTATTATCCACTTTTATGCTTTCTAAATTCTTGATGTAAATATTACTAAGCTTTGCATTTTTACTTGCGACTTCACCTATAAATCCACCTACATTAGCAAAGGCTCCACTAGAAGTTACTTCTATATTTTTTACATCTTCCATTTTTATATCTCTGATGTAATTACCACTATATAACTGCCCAGTAAAACCCCCAACAAAAGCCGGCAAATTTGGATTACCTTTTGCGATAATATTATCTATATTTTTAATAGATATTTTTTCAAAATTTCCTCTTGCATTGCCTGCGAAACCACCTAAGTTTACAGAGCTTTGTCCTTTTTCAGCTCTTATATTTTTAATAGCATCTACACTAATATCTGAAAAATTACCTCCGGCAAGTCCTGCAAAACCACCTATGAAAAATAAACCCTTATCTCTACCTATTGAAGTAATATCAGAGATATTTTTTAGTTCTATTTGTGAGATAGTATTGTTTTCGGTTTTTCCAAAAACACCACCTACGTAATCAACGTTTTTAGTATTTATGCTATTATTACCATAATCAACTCTAAAGTCTTTAATGGTAGAATCTTTCACATATCCAAAAATCCCAACATAAGTGTGTTTTTCATAATGCCTATTTGGATCTGCAGTAAAATCAATCTTAATATTTTTTAGACTAAAACCTTGTCCATCGAAATTTTTATTAAAAACTTTTTCATTATCATAACCAATTATCATATTTGTACATTGTCCATCAATACAATAATTAGCATAGTTTTCACCTTTAAAATCTATATCATTAGTAAGTCTATATCCATTAGCAGTCTCTCTAAAGCCTTTTTTATTATCATTCCAACCTTTAGCAAAATACCACCAATCTCGCACAGAACCTATATCAACATAGTTTTTATAACTTTTATTTAAATTGCTAATATTATCAAACTCATTATATTTTCTTTCAGGATTAAAATAATACCCCGTAGCACTTAAATACAAATCCCCCTTATTTGCATGTGATGTTTCTACACTAGGTGTTTTTATAGTTGAAATATCTGCATAAATTTCATTTGCATCAAGGTGAATTTTATTTCCGGCTTTAATTTGATTTAATGTTCCTTTATCGGCCTCTGCCTTGAGTATGATTTTATTACCTTGTAAGATTAAGTTTTCTTTAACATCAATATTACCCATATTAACCACATTGCCAAGTTTATCGCCTTTAAATACCGGAGAAAAATTTGATCCCATTTTAAAGAAATTCTCATAATCTGTGTTATTTAATGTACTAGTCGAAGCCACAAAGCGATTAGCATTGATAATTCCCCCTGTTTTAGTAATGATTATTCCATTAGGATTGATTAAAAAGACATTTTTGCCATTTGCATTTAATACACCTTCTATCATAGATTTACTAGCACCATGAGCAATGTTTAGGTAGTTTTTACTATTACCTCCAAAGTTTACACTTTCACCTTTACCTATGCTAAAGCCACCACCCCATTGAATGACGGAGTTTGTTTCTTTACCATTAATTTGCATATGACCATTACCAGAAGTTATAGTCCCACTAGTCCCATGAGTAAATTTACCCCCACTAGGTAAAGCCATTAGTGGAGAAAATAACATTGATACAGTTATGCCTGAGAGTATGATGTGATTTGTGAATTTACTTTGCTTATTCATGATCTTATAATCCTCCAACTATACAAGGATTCATGGTTTTAAAGTTATCGCTAACTATGCAAGTAAGGCCTTTTTGTTTCAAAGAAGTTTCATCGATCTCTTCTTCGCCCTCTTCTTCTTCAACAGCATGATCTCCGATTAAATTAAGTGAAGCTGTTTGTTTAAATTCTAAATCTGTATCTGGTAATTCTGGTTTATTCGGATTATCTACATCAGGGCTCTGTGGATTATGTACAAAATCCAATGCAAAATCCCCCACAAATTTAAAATTAGTATAGCCGTATTCATTTTTTGCTATATTTTCATCATTAAGCTTAGTAGCTATGCCATTTACACCATCTCTTTGATTTTTTAATGTTGTTGCCAAAGAATTGATTTTATCAAGACTAGCTAGGTATTCAGGATCGTTTATTTTTTTTTTACCTGCTTCTATTTCTTTAACATAAGAATTATAAATTTCTAATTCTTTTTGATATTCTGCATAAGTTTCATAAAAAGAATTTTTACCATCTTTAAAAAGATATTCTTGAGCTGCTATATACTCATCTTTTATTTTTAAAGCTTTGTTGTATTTTGCATAAATACCTTTTAATTTTTCACTTGATTCAAATCCTGAATTTTTATCTTTGAGTGTATCGAGAAAATCCAAACTTTGCTTAATAGAATCTAGCGTAATCTCAACTCCGTTTACAGTGCTTACATGAAACACAATCTCACCAAATTTATTGATACTTACTCTATATTTTCCATTTAAAATATCATCTAATATAGCTTGAACTACTTCTTGATTATACCATTCTTCTTGAAACTCAACTTTTTCATTTTTTATAGCTTCTACATCTGGTTTTACATATGGAGATAAACCTGGAATAAAATCATCATCTTCTGGTATTTCATTAAATTTTGGATTAATAATACTTGCTATTTTTTCTTCAAATTCTTGTTTTAATTCATCGCCATTATAATCCTGATTTGTTACTCCTGTGTTTCCATGGGTCTCATTTAAAGTTCCATTTTTAAAATAGACAAATATATTATCATAATTTTCATCTAAATCATTATTATATTGAGTTGTAAAAAAATTATTTGCTATTCGAGATCCAGTAGCTGTGATTGTAGCTTCTGGATCAAAATATATAAAAATATCTTTAAAATTTCTTTTAAATCCTGATTGACCATTTCGATAGGAGCCCATAAATCCAGCAGCATATCCTAAGCCATTACCATTAGCATTAATGTTTTTTAAATTTTTTATGGCTATATTACTAAAACTAACTCCATTGCTTTGATAACCTAAAAATTCTCCACTACCTATAAATCCACCTGCTGAAGCAGTCCAGCCTTTAGTAGTTGCTTGGATATTAGATACTCTGTCTAATGTGACATTATTCATTTTAAAATTAGAATCGAGTAAATATAAAAATCCAGTAAAACCACCAGCATGAGCATCTGCACAATATTTACCGTCGCAACTAGCTTTAATAGAATTTGTTCCACTAATTTTTATCTTATCAAAAGTAGCATCTAAATCAGCAGGTTTTTTAATACTCTGAATACGCCCAGCAAATCCTCCAGCTAAAACCATGCCAGAGTTTGAGATTGCTTCAATATTTTTTATTCCATTAAGCTCGATATTACTTACACTTTTAACATTACCTAAAAATCCAGCAAAACCACCTACATTAATTTCCCCAGTACTCATCATAGTAGCTTTGATATAATCAATATTTTTAACAACTATATTATAAAATTTTCGATCACCATGCCATCCTTCACTATTTGAATATCCAATAAGACCTCCTACATAATTTGCACCTTCTGTTTTTATATATTTATTATTATAATCAACAACCAAATCAGATATAACACCTTCATCAAAAACTTTTCCAAATATTCCTACATATTTTACACCTTTTAATCCTGTTGTATCTATATACATATTCTTCAAGGTATGGCTTTGACCTAAAAATCTCCTATCAAAAGCATTATTATCTGAATAACCTATGATCATATTAGTACAACCAAAGTTTTCCAAGCAATAGTTCGCAAAATTTTGTCCTTCAAAATCCAAATCCGTTGTAAGTCTATAAAAAAGTGGGGAATTTTTTCTAAAATCATCTTTTTCATTCCACCCTTTAGCAAAATGCCACCAATCTTGCATAGAATTGATAAAAATAGTCCCTTCTACAACAAAATCCTTGCTAGCGCCTTCCTTAAGAGCTAAAATTGCGTTTCCTGCGCTTGTATTATAATAATACCCTGTAGCATCTAAGTACGCATGACCTTTACCATCAATTTCTATCGCTCTTCTACCAGGAGTATGATGATTTAATGAATCAGCATCTATACTAGCAGCATC
>NZ_JANQDC010000034.1:0-5302 GCF_024723695.1 Campylobacter sp. S4:11
ATCAAGCTTATGTCTTTTATAATACCATTCTAAGTTTTCAGGGGTAAAATAATAAGGTGCATTAGGATAGCCTTGAGGTGGAGTTAGGGCTGCTAGTTTGGCATGTAGTATTAAAGTATCATTAAAAAGTTGTGCTCTTTCTTCGCTCCAATCATTAGGTGTATCTGTTCCATAACCTTGCAGCATACCATTTTTATACCCTCCCCTATAACGATCAAATTCTCTTCTGCTTTCATAAGTAGAATCTATATCCCTTGGATCTTTTATCTTACCCTCAACTATATCACTTCTTAAGGCTTTATACATACTTCCAAATTGATCACTAGCTATATCATATTTATTATAATCAATTATCCAATCTACTCCCATAATCTCATCTATAAAAGGAAGCATACCAAATTCATCAGGTTTTAAAGTCTTAGCTAAGGTTTTAATCTCTTGTTCTCTTAAAGGATTTTTATGCACTCCTACTAAACCACTTCCTACAGCAATATCAGCATAACCATAAATAGCACCTAATAAATTAGGTTTATCTAATATGCTACTTCCTCCACTTAATTGTATATAAAGTATAGTAGCTTGGATAAATCTTGCATTAAAACCATTTTGAAACATATCATTAGCTAGATATTTATAATCACCTAATATTCCTGCTGCCATACCCCATTCATTATGAAATAAACTTGATCTTAGATTATGTTTATTATCATCTACTATTCTATATAATTTTTCATATTTAGGATCTACATTTCCTTTTTCATCTACAGCTCCTATAGCTTCATAAGGTATATCTATAACAACACTTCTTATACCACTTCTTATAACTAAATACTTATATCTTTCTTTTTTAGTTTTTAAAGATTTATAATAAGCTTTTTCTGCTTTAGTCCAAGGAGCTATGCTTCCTTTAATAGGATCTTTTAAATAAATACTTTGCCAATCTTTAAATTCAAGCAAAGTAGAACTTTGCCCTGTATAAAGATTAGGATCTAAATATCTGGGTTTATAGTCTTTGTAGGGGGAGTTTCTTAATATACGATCAGCTTCAAACAAAGCTTTAGAATATTCTTGGGTGTATTTGCCTACCTTAGTTCCCCCATCACTTAATAAAATTTTATTCGTTTTTTTTTCTACATCTAAAATAATACCATTAGGTGTATAAATTTCATAAGTTTCACTCATTATTTATCCTTTCATCCTATATACAAACCATCTTCCATGATTATAGTAGTGGCTAATCTGCCTATGAATTTGTTGGAATAATCTTGGGCTTTATTAGCATCATCGCTTTCTTCATCATCTTCTTTCATCTTACTTTTATCATTTGTCTTTTCATCCCCTATCCCCTTATACATCACTTCTAAATTATGCTGTCCTATAGCTTCTAAATTTTCCATTAATCTTCTTGCTTTTTGTCTATCTTCTATGAACTTACCCTTTTCATCTTGAGTAGTGCTATAAATACCATTTGCATATTCATATAAAATTTGTATAGCATCATTATAAGCTAAGATAGGGTGTTGTTTTATCACTGGGTGTTGTGTTTTATACTCTTCTTTTCTTTGAAAATGCTCTAGCTTATATATATTACATTTTCTAAGTTCTATATTGTTTTCTTCAAAAAATTCCTTATCATTTAAGATGTATTTACCCTCATTAATTTTATCTTCCTTAGAAGCACTTCTTTTCTCATCTAAAATAATATAAGATAAAAGTCTTTTTAAGGCAAATTCCCTAGCTTTGCTTGAAGTCGTAGCACAAGCAATACTAGGATAATAATTAAGCCCACCTGTGCATAATAAAGAACCAAAAATAAACTCAGATAAATCAAAACTCATAAATCTAGAATTTATCAATAAAGGATAGGTTAAGTATTCTTCTTTTTTTACAGCTAAAGGAAAATCATAATTGTAAGTAAATTTTTCATACATTAGTTTTTCATATAAAATTTTTAATCTTTCATAATTTGTAGGCAAAAGTGTATCGATAAAAGATCCTGCTAAATTTTTTAACACATCTACACTTAAATTTTTACTTACTTTAATAGAAAAATCAATAGCTAATTGTTTTTTTACTTTTGATATCAAATGAATTTGCTTAGCTTTATCCAATCTTGAAAAACTCTTTGACTTTTTTAACTCGCTTGCATATTCTAATTGATTAAAATAATAATAATTTGTTCCTATTTGATATAAAAAAAGCTTATTGAGTGGCTTTTTACTTTTTGGATTAATTTTTATAAAATGTCCTTTAGGATTAAGTGCATAAAATATCCCTAGTTCTTTAAAAAAATGTGCTTTAAAACTAGAAAATAATTTATTGCCATAATGCTTTTTATCAAAGCTTGAATTTATAAAAAATAAAATCATTTTTTTAAAAAAATCAGGCTGGCTCATAAAAAATTCTGCAAAAGGAAAAAGTTGCTTAATGATATTAAAAAAAGTGATATCTATGGATAATTTTGCAAGTTCATTATCAAGCATAATTTCTTGAATACTTTTATCTAAATCTTTTTTCAAAAGAAGAGTTTTGTCTGTTTGTGTATTTTCTTTAAATTCAATTTCCTCATCAAAGCTTTCGTTTAAGGTTTTTAAAAAATCCACATAAGTTTGATCTTCTTCTTCAAAATCATTTTCAAACATAGCTTTAGCTAATTCATCTAAATAGATAACTTCATCTTCTTTTTTATTTTTATTTAATTCTTTAGATAAAAAGATGTAAATTTTTTTATCATTATCATAAAAATAAATATCATCAGGGATAAATAAGATATACTCATTAAAATAATTTGGTATTTTAATCTTTTGGTAATTAAGTGAAATTTCTTTATCACCATAATCTGGATTTGGAATTATAATATTTTTAACACCAAGAGAATATTCTTGTGTAGAAGCTAAGTCTTTTTGTAAAACATACAAAGTCAAAGTCAATAAAACAACCGTTAAAGGTGAGTATTTCTTAAAATCTACATTTTCATATGTTTTGGATATTGATGACTCTAACTCAAGAAAAAATTGCATTTGATCATAATCAGAATTGATATTATCTAAATAATTATTAAAAAGCCCGATATATTCTTTTACTTTTTCTTTTTCTTTTTCGCTAATTTCTTCCAGTTCTTTGGGTAATTTAAAAAAGCTATCAATATAAGCAAAATCTTGCTCAACTGATTGTTTTGTACTCTCTAATAAATCAAACAATAACCGAGAATATGGTTGATTATAAAAATTAAAATACCTTTTATATTTTTGATAAATCTGTCCATCAAGTTTCACAAAAGGACAAAGCTGCAATACAAAATCATCTTCCTTTTTAACATCTCTTTCTATAAAATAAGAACCATAATCTCTTTTACTAGGAAATTGCTCTTTTAATCCAAGTTTTTCATTTTTTGTAAGAGCTTTAGGGCGATTTTTTATTATTGCTCCTAATTTTTTTTGATACAAATCTTCACAAAGTGCTGCATTGTTAAGCTGTGGTGGATTAGTAATAAACAAATAATTTTTACCCATTTTGGTTGTATTGATTTGATCAGTATTTTTTTTATCTAGTATCATTTCTACTAGTATGGAAGAATTTAAATCAGGATATTCTGCATAAAAGAAATGATTAAGTTCAGAGATATTTGAATTGATTGCTTTTTTTAATGTTGTATCAAAATTTTTTAAACTAGAATTAATTAAAAGCGTATTATCTAACTTTTCATTTTCAATTTTTGGATTATTTTCTAAAAAATGATCAAAAATACCTTGAAATTCTTCATCTAAAATAACTTTATAAAAACTATTTTTATAAAGACTAATAGAAGGTGCATTAGAATAAGATGAAAAATCTAATAATACTTTATCATCTATAATCAATACATCAGATAAAATTTCTTCATTGCACAAAGCGATAATAGGATAAAGCTTACTAGTAATAAGCTCTAAAAGTGGATAAGCAAAATCATAATAATATTTTTGTTCCTTATGCTCTTGATAGTCAGAAGAAGAATTATAAACTTCAAATAATGTATTTACAACAAAAACATAAGGATTTTTTTTGACTAAAGAGATAGGTTTTTTAAGATTGGTTACAGAATCTAATATATTGATAAAAAATTTTGCTATAGCTCTAATAATTTGCTTATATTCATCATCATTAGATTGAGTAATATTTTTTAAAAGTGTATTAAAAAGTGTATCTAGGGTAAGTTGTATCTTTGGTTTAATCTCTTGCTCAAAATAATCAGATTCTTTGATATTTTTTAATAATGTATTTAATTCTTTTTGAACTCCTTTTAAAAAATTTTCAATATTTTCTTCATTACTCTCATCAATAATTTTATTGAGCGTTTTATTTTTGTTTTGATTGATTGCATTATTTAAAAAATTTAAATTATTAAAGATAATTTTTTTAATACTAGATAAATTTTTATCAGAGCTAAATTTTTGTTCTTTTGTGATTTCATCTTTATTAGCTTGATTTAAATGTATGATTTTAAAAGTTTTTTTCTTGTTAATTTTAAATTTATATTCAATAGTATGTAGTGTCTTATATAAAGAATTCTTAGCTTCTTTATATCCATCAAAATCACCACATATAAAAATAATTTTATTAGCATTTTCGGTAAGATTTTTTAACTCAATTTCCAAATTATGATTTGATGCAATTAAGGTGAAATCTTTTATTTTCATATTTTAATCCCATTCACTACTACAAATTTACAAACATAAAGCTCTTGTTTTCTATCTTCATCTTCTAAGATCTCATCTAGTCCATTTGCGATTTGAAATTTTAAATTTTGCATTTTAGCAGGAGCTAAAAAACTAAAATGATATTCGTTTAATTCTTTATTATCTTCTAGGGAATTTTTGATGATTTTGTCATACTCATGTAGCTGTGTAAAATACCCTGCTCCTAAATCTTTATATTCAAATTCTTTATAAGCACTTTTATAAACTTTAGCAATATTTTTTGGGATAATAAAATAAAGTTTGATTAAATTAGTATCAAAACTAAAATTTAATTCTTTAAATTCATAATCTTTGCTAAAGTCTTGTTTGAATTGATTAAGAATATTAACATCCTCTATATCTTTTAAATCTTTTTGATCTATATTTAATTCACTTAAAGCTTTATTTTGTTCTTTTTTTTCATTATTGATTAAAAGATTATAGATAGGTAGGTTATCTTTTTGAAATCTATCACTTTTATAATGAAGTCTTATTATGGGCTCTTTTAGCTTTGTTTGGTTTTTGTTTTGTTTGGCTAAACCATCCTTAGGATTAAAACTATGATCAAATTTAAACTTAGTAGGTAT
>NZ_JANQDC010000035.1:0-5257 GCF_024723695.1 Campylobacter sp. S4:11
TATAAATCTAAAGCTTAAAAATAAGCTTTAGATTTTTAATATTCATATTGATTTAGTTCTTCTTGAGTGCCAAGTAGCATTAGTATATCATTTAAATATGCAGTGGTTTCTAAATTTGGCATAATACTCCAAATATCATGCTGTTTGTGTGCAATGACTTTTAAATTTTGTCCAATAAATTGCAAAGTTTTTCCTGCTAAATTTTCATCTATTAGAAGTTTTGCTACTTTTATGGTGTTAGCTGAAAGATCTATGATTTCAAAATTTGGATTAGTAATAAGAATTTTAGCTAAACGCTTTGCAGATTCTTTTTCAGGATAGATGACTTTATTAACCCCAAGTTTTGAAAGAATTTGTCCATGTGTAGAAGAATTTGCTTTAGCTATGATATTTTTTACTCCTATTTCTTTTAAGGCCATGAAAGTGAGTATGCTTGATTCTAAATTTTCACCTATGCTAAGTATGACAACATCGGCATTTGCATAACCTGCTTCTTTTAAAGCTATAGTATGGGTAGAATCTAGAATATAAGCAAAATCTGCGTGATCTTGTAGTTCTTTAACTGCTTCTTCATCTATATCTGAAACAATAACCCTTTTACCTTGGTCAATAAGTTCTTTTGCTAAAACTGAGCCAAACCTTCCAAGTCCTATAATACCATAAGTTTCTTTTTTCATAATATGATTTTTCCTTTTGGATAATTTAAATATTTTTCTTTTTCTTTAAAAAATATACTAAATAAAAATGCAAGCACACCCACTCTGCCACTAAGCATAAGTAAAATAACGATAAGTTTGCTTTCGGAATTAAAAAGTGCGCTAAGTGACAAAGTTCCGCCATCGCCTACTGAAACTCCAACAGTAGCAAATGCTGAACTTGTTTCAAAAAGTAAGGGTAGAAAGCTTTTATCATCTTCAATTAAGGATAAAATTAATACACAAGTGATGATATAAACAATAGAGCTTACTGTTATAATAAAAGCTTTATTAATGGTTTCATTTGGAATTTCAAAGTTAAAAATCCTTGTATTGCTGTCTTTGATACTCCAATAAGCATAAATTAATAACACAGCAATGGTAGTTACTTTGATACCTCCAGCAGTTCCACCAGGTGCACCACCTATAATCATAAATAAAGATCCAAAAAATAAACTTGCGTCTTTAAAGGTGCTAATATCAAGAGTGTTAAATCCTGCAGTTCGGTAATTTACTGCTGTAAAATATGCACTCATAATTTTATCAAAAAGAGAAAATTCTCCAATACTTTTTGGGTTGTGATATTCAAATAAAAAAACTACCAAACTAGCAAAAATAATTAATACAACAGTAGAAATTAAAACAAGTCTTGTGTGCAAGCTTAAAGTTGCAAAACGTCTTTTGGAGAAAAAGTATAATTCTAATAATACAAAATAACCCAAACCTCCAATGATAACTAAAGAAGTGATAATGAAGTTAATCCAAAAATCATCTCTATAAGGCATTAAACCACTTTCAAATACACTAAAACCAGCATTGTTGAAAGCTGAAATAGAGTGAAAAATACTAGCCCATAGAGCTTCACTTAAATTCATATCAAGTTTAAATCTAAAAAATAATAATATTGCTCCTATAAGCTCAATAGCAAATACAAAAAATAAAACCTTTTTTAAAAATCCTACAAGTCCATCAGCGCTAGGATAAATCAAAGATTCTCTTAAAAGGTTTTTTTCTCCAAAACTCATTTTCTTACGCACTAGAATATATAAAGCCATGGCTATACTCATATAGCCCAAGCCACCTATTTGAATAAGTAATAAAATAACAAGTTGTCCATAAAAGCTAAAATCTAGTGAAGTATTTAATACAACAAGTCCTGTCATGCTTACAGCTGAAGCACTAGTAAAAAATGCATCTAAAAAAGATATAGATTTTGTGTGCATGATAGGTAGCATAAGGATAAAACTACCAAAAAGTGCTATAAGTATATAGCCTATAAATAAAATTCTTATATTATTTCTATCTAAAGATAATTTTGTCATTTTGTTTCTTTAAAAAGTAAAAAGAAACATTCTACTTAAAATTGGTTAATGAGTAAAAGAAGAAAACTTTCCACTTAAAAGTGGAAAGTTGGAGTATTAAAACATACCTACTGCTAAGAAACCTAAGGCAACAGCTATAGCTATAGCTAATACACCTGGGATAAAGAATGCATGGTTAAATATAAATTTTCCAATTCTTGTTGTGCCGGTATCATCCATTTGAACTGCACCTAATAAAGTAGGGTAAGTTGGAAGAACGAAAAGTGCTGAAACAGCAGCAAAACAAGCAACTAGCATATAAGAATCTGCAGGATTTGTAGCTGAAATTCCTAATGCAGCAATGATAACTGGAACAATAGCTTTTGCAGTAGCTGCTTGAGAGTATAAAAGCATACTAGCAAAGAAGAAAGCAACTGCAAGCATAGCTGGAGTTTGTTTAACCCACTCACCTGCTACTTCTTTAATACCTGCTTCATGACCTGCAACGAAAGTATTTCCAAGCCAAGCAACACCAAATACACATACACAAGCTGTCATACCTGATTTAAATACACTTGTATCTAAAATTTTTGCAGGTTCAACTTTACATAAGAATGTAATTAAAGTTGCAGCAGTTAATAAGAAACTCATAATCGCAGCATCTCTTGGGATAACTACTGGATCAATCCAC
Organism: Campylobacter sp. S4:11; assembly: GCF_024723695.1. NCBI lineage: Bacteria > Pseudomonadati > Campylobacterota > Epsilonproteobacteria > Campylobacterales > Campylobacteraceae > Campylobacter > Campylobacter sp. S4:11. Next base: position 2,688 of record NZ_JANQDC010000035.1, read on the forward strand.
TTAATGTTGTTAGAAATTGCTGTAGCATAAAGAACAACTGCTAATACTGTGAATAAGAAAATAGCAACTGAAAGTTTTGCACCTGGTTTATCTTCGCTTTGTAAAACATCAGAAGCGCTTTTTACAAGGCCAGCTTTTAAACGTTCTTGGTATACAGGGTCTTTGCTAAGATCCATAGGAGTGATTAAACTTACAATGAAAGCTGTAATCATACAAGCAGCAAAAGTAGTTACAATCCAAATACCAATTAATGCAGGATAGTTCCAACCAAGCGGTTCTAATACGCCAGTCATATAAACAACAGCAGCACTAACTGGAGAGGCTGTAATACCAATTTGTGAAGCAACAACCATTAGCGAAAGTGGAGCTGATGGTTTAATGTTTTGTGATTTTGCAACATCAATAACAACAGGCATTAATGAAAATACCGCATTACCAGTACCTGCTAAAATGGTAAGTAACCAACCGCAAGCTGGTGCAAGGTAGTTGATAAATCTTGGATGTTTACGTAAAATTCTTTCGGTAACTTTTACCATATAATCTAAACCACCTGCTTGTTGCATTGCTGAAATTGCAGCAATAGCTGCGGCGATGATTAAGATAACATCCCAAGGAATATTACCTGGCTTCATACCTAAAACAAGACCTAAAATAACAACACCCAAACCTCCGGCATAGCCTATTGCTATGCCACCAAGGCGGATACCTATGAAGATTGCCCCAAGAAAGACAACAAGTTGTAAAATAATCATAATATCCATGATTAAACTCCTAAATTATTAAGCTTTTCTTTTTTCTGTCATGTGAGGATTTAACATATTTTCTGGTGTTAAAATTCTTTCAATTTCTTCTTTTGGAAGATATCCTCTTTCAAGACAAATATCGCCAACTGCTTTACCAGTTTCTAAAGCTTCTTTAGCAATACTTGCAGATTTTTCATATCCTAAAACAGGGTTAAATGCTGTAACAATACCGATTGAATTAAGCACAGATTGTTTGCATGCTTCAGGATTTGCTGTCAAACCTCTTACAGCTTTTTCAGCTAGAGATTTCATTGCATTTTCAAGTAATACTATAGAGTTGAATAATCCATAAGCAATACCTGGTTCAAATGCATTAAGTTCAAACTCACCTCTTTCAGAGCAAAGCATGATAGTAACATCATTTCCTATAACTTCATAGCAAGCTTCACCCACTGCTTCACAAATTACTGGATTTACTTTACCTGGCATGATAGAACTACCTGGTTGCATTTTTGGTAGATTAATTTCACCTAAACCACATCTTGGACCTGAATTCATTAATCTTAAGTCATTTGCAATTTTAGATAGTCTTACAGCTGCAGTTTTTAATGCACCACTTACATGTACAAAGTCAGCTGTATCTTGAGTAGCTGCAATGAAATCTTCTGCTGGTTTAAATTCAACACCAGTAATTTCTTTTAATTTTTTCTCAACCACAAATTTGTAATCAGGATGGCAGTTAATTCCTGTACCAATAGCTGTTGCACCAAGATTTAAATAAGTCATTGATTCACGGGCTGCTGTGATTTTAGCAATATCGCTTTTAATATAGCTAGCAAAAGCATTGAAGGTATTTCCTAAAGTCGTTGGAACCGCATCTTCAAGCTCTGTTCTACCCATTTTAATGATATCTTTGTATTCGTTAGCTTTAGCTTCTAATTCAGTTTTTAAAAGCTCCATAGCTTTTAAAAGATCAGTAAGTTTTGCGTAGGTTGCTACTTTAATTGAACTTGGATAAGTATCATTTGTAGATTGACCTAAGTTTGTATGATCATTTGGATGAAGGTATTGATATTCTCCTTTTTTATGCCCCATACTTTCAAGAGCAATATTAGTGATAACTTCGTTAGTATTCATATTTGTACTAGTACCAGCACCACCTTGGATCATATCTACTACAAATTGATCTAAAAATTCACCAGCAATTAATCTATCACAAGCATTAGCGATAGCATCAGCTTTATCTGCATCAAGAACTCCAACTTCTTTGTTGGCAAGTGCAGCCGCTTTTTTAACTTGAGCGAAAGCTTTTACAAAATAAGGATAATCTTGCAACCTTCTGCCACTCATATGGAAGTTTTCTAGTGCTCTAAAAGTTTGCACTCCATAATAAACCTCGTCAGAAATTTCCAACTCGCCAATAAAGTCGTGTTCTTTTCTTGTTCCCATGATGTACTCCTTGTGGGTTTTATTTAAGTTTTGTTTATAAACTTAATGAGTATTATATAACAATTTTTTATAAAAGTTTCATAAATTTTACTAATTTCAATAAAAATATATAAAAATATGCCAGATATTGATATTCATTTTCTTAATATCAATTATTTAGTGTGTATTTTTATGTTTTACGATATTTATTATAGTAATTTATATTTAATATTAATTGTTTTATGTTTACTTATTGTATATATAAGATGATTTTGTAATGTAAACTATGTTGATTAGAGTTTGTAGAAAATCATTTTTCAAAAATAAACAAAATCCCATACTAGTATTTAAAAACTAACAAGCCTTAGCTTGCTAGTTAAACACTAATTTATTGCTTTT
>NZ_JANQDC010000036.1:0-5195 GCF_024723695.1 Campylobacter sp. S4:11
TTATTTTTAATGAAAGTGATAAGGATATTAAATAGCATATAAAGCTCATTGTTTAACAATGAGCTTATTGTGTTACGAATTTGCTTCTCTCCAATCATCACTTCCGCTTGTTCCAGCCGCTGTATGCTCCCAAATAACTTTTCTGTAATTTAAAGATACCTTAAAAAGCTCTGTTTTGTCATGATTGTTTGCTTCTTGAGCATTTGGCATTACTAAGGTAATATCTGTAATGATAGCATCTTCTAATTTAGTTGTAAAAAAATGTTCTTGTCCACCACTTGTTGATGTTCTAAACCAATGAACTTCAACACTCGGAAGTCTTTCACCTTTTGTAAGTGCATTGTAAAGTAGAGGAACTGCTTTATTTAGAGAGCAAGTGAAAGTAAAAGGCTTATGAACTCTTTGTCCTGATGGTTGTCCACTTTGTTGATCAACTGGAACTGTTACAATATGAGAAATTTCTTGAGCCATAATCTCGTCTTCGTGTCCTGCTTGATAGCGATTTCCTATACTTGCTTCTGTAGAAGCACCACTTGAAATAAGTCCTTGTGTTGAACCTTCGATTTTGATATATGCTGGTTGTGCCATGTTTTTCCTTATGATTATAATTTTAACTTTATATTTATATTAAAAGCTTTTAATATTTTAATACAAAATAAGTAAAAATAATATAAAATTAATAAATAGAAATAAAAATTATTTGAATTTATATTAGGAAAAATTATGTTTCAAAAAATAATGCAAATTTTAAAATCTAGGATTTTCGTAATCACATTAATACTTATTATTTTAGTTGTCTTAAGTTTATTTTTTTGGGCTTATGGTTCTTTATTTGCGTTTAATGAAATTTATGTTTTTAGTAATTCTTATTTAAGATTTGGGATAATTTTTATATTTTGGTGTTGTATTTTTTTGTTTTTTCTTTTAAAGCCTTTAAGTAATTTTATAAAATCTTTTAAGGATGACAAAAGAATAAGACTTAAAGAAATTAAAAAAGAATCTAATGAATTTTTATACAAAGCAAAAAGAAATTTCTTTATCGCATTAAAAGATGCCAAACAAACATGGAAAAAAGATATCAACACTAAAAATTTGCCTCTTGTTGTTATTGTGGGAAATGAAGGTGCTGGTAAAAGTACTTTTATAAATTATTCTGATATAGAATATCCTTTAAGTGATAGTTTAGAATCATATAAAAAGATGCATAAGTCTACCAATAATTTTAGCTTATATGTTTCCAAGAAAGGCGCTTTGCTTGATACTGAGGGAAATTATTTTTCTCAAGAAGATTTTTTTCATCCTAATAGTAGCGATGAGTTACCCGAAGATGATATAGAGAAAAATAGAGACTTCTTAATTAAAAAGAGCATTTGGCAAAATTTTTTAAAATTTTTAAATAAGAATTATTTTCATAGTAAATTAAATGGCATTATTTTAATAATTGATACTCGATTGTTTTTGGAAAACACAAAAGAATATTCTAATAATTTAATTCGTTATTTAACAAAAAGGGTGCATGAGTGTGAAAAAATTTTAGGTGTACAATTACCTATTTATGTTGTTTTTTCAAAATTAGATTTGATAGAAGGTATGAGAGAATTTTTTGATATTTTTAATGAAAAAATTCAAAAAAAAGCTTTTGGTATAAGTTTTGCAGAACATTTTAAAGAAGAAGATATTCAAAAGTCTTTTGAAGAGATAAGCAAATCTTTGTTTTTACGTTTTGTTGATAAAAATTCTTCTATATATACTATAGAGGAAAAAAATAAAATTTATTTATTTTTAAAGCAGTTGGATAATTTATTTGTATTGAGCAAAGACTTTATCGTGCAACTCCAAAATGAAAATATTTTAAAAAATAGTTCAGTTTTAAGAGGGGTATATTATGTAAGTGCTTATCAAGAAAATGTGCCAAGAAATTTTATGCTTGATACAATTTGTGAAAAGTATAATATAAAAAAACCATTAGCTCAAGTAAAACAGTCTTTTAGTAAGCAAAGTTATTTTGTTCAGTCTTTGCTTGAAGATATTGTCTTTAAAGATTCATCGCTAAGTAGAATTAAAAGTTTTTACAAAAAGATATCGCTTGTGGGTCTAACTATATTTTTGAGTTGTATGACTTATTTTATTTCATCTTATTTTATTCTTAAAAGTGAGCAAGAAAAGAAAATATCTCAAAGTGTTTATACAGATCTTTCATTTTTGTTGAAAAATATGCAAGATTACCCCATGATGAGTATAGAAGAGAAAGCAAAATTATTAGTTGATTTAAGAAATATACTAAGTGTATATCCACAATTAATCGAAAAGGCAAGTTTGTTTGAATATTTTAGCTTAAACATAACATATAAAGGCTTTAAAAAAGCACAAAATTTATATTATAAAATTAGTGAAGATGTGTTGAAAAATACCCTATTAAAAGAAATGGAAATAATATTACAAACTGATGATAATTATGATAACTTAATTAAAACTTTATATGTATATAAATCATTGTTTGAGCAAAAATATCTTGATAAAGATTTATTAAAAATATGGATTAATGAAAATTGGAATTTTTTAGAAAAATATAAAATTTCTAAAGAAAATTTTCTATCTGGTATCGATGAACTTCAAAAGATTGATTTAAGCACTTCTCAGCAAGATGACATTTCGGTTAAATTATCTATTGAAAAACTATATAATGTAGCAAAAATTCAAAGAATATATACTTTACTTAACTTTATCATTCTAGATAAAAACAATAAAGTATATAATTTTAAAAATGAATTAGGATTTGCTGCTAATAATGTTTTCTCAGAGTCTATTAAAATTGATAGTATTGAAGAAATTTACACAAAAAAAGGTATGGCTGACTTTTTGCAAACGTTAAATGTAAAAATAGATAAAGCCATTGAGATTGATTCGTGGATTTTAAATGATTTGTCAAATTCTGAAAATAGAAGCAATATGGCAATGGGAATTATTAAAATTTATTTAACGCAATATCAAAATAAATGGCAAGAAATTTTAAATTCACTTGCACCAAAAAAGTTTATTTCCAAAAGTTCTATGCTAAATGAACTTAATATACTATCTAAAAAAGAAAATCCTTTAATGAATTTTATAAAAATTGTTAGTGTAAATACCAATCTTAACGATGCTACTTTACTAACTCAAGCATATAATCTCGGTGTTAATGCTGCTGAAATAAAGACAAGTTTTATGGGGATTACCAGTTCGTTTGATGCTTATCATAAAATTATAGAACAAAATTCTATTTTAAATACGGGTGCTACTGCTGTAGGTTTAGATGTTGGAAGTCATCAAAAAACCATGGAATTAATAAATACAGATTTGTCTAATATTCATAAAAAAATAACTGACTTTACAACAAATAACTCGCAAACTATTGAGGAAAAAATAAAATACGCTTTAAGCGATAGTAAAGATTCTAGCGACCCATTTAGTTCTCTTGAACAAAATATTAAAAATTTACCAAGTGAATTGGAAAAATATTATGCAACTCTTTCTTTGTATGCTTGGAATATTATAGAAAACCATGGAGTTTCTTTGTTTAATACTGTTTGGTTGAATGAGGTTTATGCACCATTTGTTAATGATATAGCTCCTTTTTATCCTTTTAATTTATTAAGTTCACAAGAATTAAGTATAGATTCTTTTAAAAATTTCTTTGGTAAAAATGGAATTTTAAATAAGTTTTATGAAAAATATTTAACAAATGTTCTAATTAAAAGAAAAAATGTTTACTCTATTAATTCTAAATTTAGTTCAAGATTAACTTTTTCCAAAGAATTTTTGGATTTTATTACTAAGGCTGGTAATTTATCAGAGTTAATGCTAAATGCAAATGATGTAATGAGGGTGCGCTTTACTTTACAAAGTCTTGACTTAAGTGCCGATTTTTCTTTTGTAAAAGTTCAGTATAATGATACTTCTATTATATATGATCACACATTGCATACAAAATTAGATGTTATAACTGATGAATTTAACAATGGAACTAGTTTTGATTTCACTGCGTATTCTTATTTAGATGCTAATATAAATTACACAAAATCATATAAAGGAGAATGGGCTTGGTATAAATTATTACAGGAAAGTAAAAATTCAAATTCATCTTACAGTGTTTTATTTAATGACAATAAAAAAATGTATTTTGATTTCAAACTTAATAATAACAACTCAGATATTAATAATATAATTATGATATTAAGTGATTTTAAAATAGTAGAAAATATAACAAAGGCTCAAAATGATAGATAAAGAAACCATAGGATTAATAATTGAAAATATTGACGAAAATATTACAAAAACAGTAGCTTGTGTATTTGATGAAACTGGTGGACTTGTTGGATCAAGTCCAGAATGTTTATTTTGGATACAAGATAAAAATAATTCTGTTAAAGAAAAACATATGAAGATTACTTTTGAAGAAGGTTTTTTTACTATGACGCCTATAGAAGGCAGTGATATTTTTTATAATAATTCTTTTTCTAGATTGGAAGATGGTTATGAAATTATTATCAACAAAGGCGATGTTCTAAAGTTAGGTCTTATTGAGTTGCGTTTTGTTGATTCAAAAGAGATTAAACAAGAAACTTTAAAGCAAGCAAAAGAAATAAAAGAAATAGAAAAACACACACAGATGGATGAAATAGAGCTAAAACCTAGAGGAAAAATAGATGGTTTAGATTTTAAGGCAAAAGAAAACATTAAAGAACTTATTGAAACAAAAATAGATTATAGTTTTATAGAGGATAATAATATTAAAAATTCTGAAGTTATTATAGAATCTAATTCTTCTGTTAATTTAGATTTTACTTATGAAAATATAGGAAAAATTTTAGATAAATTGCAAAATGAATTATCACAAAATCGTAAAAAAACAATACTAAATGATAATTTCCAAAAATTAAATATAGATGATTTTCAAACAGTTATTTCAAAAATTCCGCTTATTAAAGATACAAAACTAATTAATCTTGTTGTATTAAAATTAATTACTAAAGAATTGTATTCGCCTGTATTTAAAGAGATGGAAGAAGATATTTTTATGACTTATTTGCAAAACGCCTTGCAAAATATCATCAAAAATGATCAAAATATATTTGAAAATTTGACTTTACTGTCTTTAAATAAATACAAAGAAAAATAATTTTTCAAAGTAAAGTAAGATAATTTTCCAAAATTAA
>NZ_JANQDC010000037.1:0-3500 GCF_024723695.1 Campylobacter sp. S4:11
TTTTATACTCATCATACAAAGCCCTTTTTGCTTCATCGTTATTAATAGCTTGTAGTTTTTGGTTGTATTTTTGTATGTTTTCTTTTTGAGTTTTACTAAGACAATCAGGGATTAAAAAATCTTCTTCATGTTTTAGTTTTAAAAGTCTTGGTTTTATAGCTAAATCATGTAAATAAGAATAGGTATTAAAAAAGTCTATATCTTCTATGGTTTTTAAATCACCAGTTTTTGATCTTAATTCATCTAAACATAAATACGCAAAAAGTTTGTTTAAAAGATAATTTCTTACCCTTTTTGCACCACCTACATCTTTATGGTAAATAAATAAAGTTTCTTTCTCTCCTAAACCTCCTGTTTGTAGCTTTCCCCCTGTAAACATAGAAGTAAAATTAAAAGAAATAAAAGTATTATTAATAAACATAGGATAAGAGATGAATCCTTCTTGTGTATTTGTAGGTTTTTTCATTAAAACATAAGGGGGATTATATTTATGAGTAAAATTTAAAAATTGCAATCTTTCGTGTTCTTTTTTACTTTGTTCATATGTGCTAATCCATAATTGATTGATCAAATCTGTAATGATAGCTTGAGGTAAAGATATGAAAGATTCTTTGGCAATACTACGAATATTTTTTAAAGTAAAATTAAATTTATATTGAAAAATTTGTTTTTTGCTGATATTTGTTATATCTTTAAAACCATCATGATTTTTTAGCTCTTTAAAGCTTGGATCATCTGCTAGCATAATAGCTTCGTATTTGTTTTTATTTTTTTGCATATAACAAAGTTCTAATAAGGCTATTTTATTTAATCTTTTAAGTCTTTTATTAAATTGTTCTTGATTTTGTATTTTAACCTTTTTCATTTGAATACTTGATTGAGTCATCAAAAACAATAAATAACTTATACCTATACTTTCATAAAAGGCTTTTTGTGTTTTAAGAGTTAAAAAATTAAGAATGGTTTTACTAAGCAATTTAGCAAATTTAAATTCATCTGCTCTTAAAAAATCTGCAAAAGGAAAGAATTTATCTATAAAAACATCCATCATAGCCACTATAGTTTTTTGCGGATTATAAGGAATTTTATTTATATTATTTTTTTCTATATCTTTTATCAATTCATCAAGTTCATCATCGATTTTCTTGTTTGATATTTTCTCTTTTTCAATCAATGCGTTTATTTGTTTTAGATTATACTCCACTGCTTCATCTTGGGTTTGATGATTTTCACTTTGAGGCTCTTTTAGGGAAGATAAAAACTGTCTATCTTCCTCATCACTAATTTCATGATCTTTTAATTGTTCTAAATAATCCACAAATTCTTCTATACAAAAAATTTCATTCTTTGCGAGTTTAACCTTTTGTTGTTTTGAAAAACATAGGGGAATTTTTTCTTCATTTATGTTTAAAAAGACATTTATAGGAAGCATATTAATACTTTCTTCCTCTTCTATTTGTATACTTTCATAATTTGAAAACAATTTCCACCAAGCTTGGAAATCAGTTTGAATGAAAGAATAAAAATGTTTTATCGTATAATAGGTTAAGGCAAGTAAAATCACATCTATGATAGTAAATACACTTTTCTTTACAAAACTCTCTCCTTGGTATACCACACCTGTGTAAGTACCTATTTTAGGCTGTGCAATATGGGTGATACTATCTATATAAGTTCTTATGCATTCTATGCCTTCTTGAAAGTATTGCTTTTGTTTTTCTAAAAAAGTTTTTTTATTATTTGCTTGATAAAAAATAGATTGTAAATAATGATAATTATGTATTTTATTGATATTACTAGGAGTTTTTATAAAATTCATATATTGAAATATATTTTCTAGATTGTTATCTGTAATATCTTTAAATAACTCTTCTTTTTCTTTTACTGTATCTTCAAAGCTTTGATAGGTTTGATAATTTAAGCGAATAAAAGGACTTAAAGAAAGCACAAAGGCATCTTTTTCATTATCAATAATATTGATTTTATATTTACTATAATCTATCGTTGTATCGTAGTCTTTTGGAGTTTTGATTAAAATATCGTTTTGTGTTTCATCTTCTATGGTATCTGGATAAATGATAGTGTTTTCAAAAATTTCTTCTGTGAGCTTTTGGTGAAGTCCTGCATTATATTTTTGTGGGGCATTTGTAATGATGAGAAAATTTTTTGCATAATAAGATTCGTTTTTTTCACTCTTTAAATCTTTTATGATTTGAGCTAGTGCAATAGAGTTAAAATACGGACTTTCTATATAGCTTAGTCTGTTTTGATCAAGGGACATTTGTTTTTTAAGTGCCTCTTTAATAGAATATCTACTATGCAATATTAATTCTTCTTTGGGGTTTTGGGTGATGAAATTTAAGAATTTTCCTTTGTGAAAATCTTTAAAAATTTCTTCGTTTGATTGAAGATGAATTGCAAGATCTTGCTTATGATATGCTAATGATTGATTCTTTATTGTTCCAAAGCCTGAAAAATCAAAAAGAACTTTATCATCTATGATCAAAGTATAATGATCAATTTTGTTTTCAAAAAGAGTAAAAATATAACCAATATCACTTATGAGTAGTTTTATAATGGCATTATAAATAGCATAAGAATATTTATCTTCACCCCACTTTGAAATTTCTTTATAAGCTTTTAGCAACTCAAAAGCACTATCGCCAACAACTAACAATAGCTGTGTTTTTGTTAAAAAGCCTTTTAATTTAAAGATATTAACAATATTAAGAAAAATATTAATTATCGTTTTATATACAGGCTCATAACCTTCTGCATGAATATCTTTAATATTTTGTATTAATTCATTAAAGACAAGCTCTATTTGTTCATTTAGTTTATACTCGTTTAATTTTTGATATTCATCGAATGATTTTAGCTTTTGAAGTATAGGGATTTTTAATTTCTCATTAATGCAAATGATTAAAAAGTCAATATTTTTGTTCTCTTTTTCTAGTTTTTGCGTCATAGTTTCTGAAATAGTTTGATTTTCAGATTTTCCCAAGGCTTTTACAAAATCATCCAAAATGCTTGTCATATCACAAGATAAAGGAGTGATGGTAAAGTTTGAGGGATTATTGCTAAACTTATTAGAATCGGTAAATTTTTCATAAGAATAATCATAAATTTGAACTTTTTTTCCTTTATAAGCAGATATTTTAAGAGTATCATATAAGTATTTATCTAAACTATAATAACAATCTTTAGCAATATCATAATCTGTTAGTGCTAAATTCAGTATATTTTTTCTTGAAAAATTATTACAATATAAAACTATATTTTTAGCTTGTTTGCAATATTTATCTATCAAGTTTTTAAGATTGTTTTGATGATAAATATAGTGACAAGTAAATTCTTTATTTTTCATTATCTACCTTTAAGTAAATATCGACTTAAGGTTTTTTATTTAAATAAAATCATCTATTAATTTTTCCAATCCACCTTATAATATTACCCTTATCATCAATTTCTACTTCTAGATCTTTGTATTTGTTGTAAAA
>NZ_JANQDC010000038.1:0-3045 GCF_024723695.1 Campylobacter sp. S4:11
CTTAAACCACCTTTCATTTTCCATTAAATATTTTATATATTATTTTACCTATTACCTGATTTATAAAAACATATAAATTATAATTAAATATATTTTTTTAATAAGTTATTTTAAGATTATAACAACTATTATCAAATTTATATAAAAACTCTATATTATAATTATCTAAATAGCATAATAAGATATTTATACTCTTTATTTATTACCATATATAAGCTTAGTATTTATACTTCATATACTAAATATAATAAATACACTTTATATTCTTATATAAATACTATTTTTCCATATCCACATATATTAAACAATATAATAAAGTATAAATATAAAAACCACAAAAGCCTATTAGTGCATTATTTTAAAAAAGTAAATAAAAGTGATTTTTGATGATATGTAAATAATAATAAATCTATTTGTATTTTTTTAATAAAAAATAAAAGTAATTTAGATTATAATTTATAAATAATTATTATTTATGATAGTTTTTTGACTATTTTTCAATATTTTTATAACTTTTTTATCGTTTTTATATTTTTTGTGTTATCATATTCTCATCACAGATAAAAATTAAATGTAGGTTATGGGGGGGGGGATATGAAAAAAACACTTTTACTTGTTTTACTTATTCACACTTTTCTTTTTTCTCAAATAATGATTTTAAAAAATCAAGATAAAATCATTATAGATGACAATCAGGTTCTTACTTCCAATGAAACAAGTCAAATTAAAAATCATAATAATCTTAATCCAAGAGTCAAAAAACTATTAGAAGAAAAACCGAACAAAGATTCTAATCTTAGCAAAGAAGATGAAGAATTATCTAATAAGGTTATTAATACTATTCAAGCCATAGGCAATGTATATAATGCCAAAGATAGCAAAGAAAGAAATGAACTTATAAGAGATTTAGCAAGCAATTATTTAAGCTTACAAGCTAATACTTTAATCCAAGAATATTTACATGTTCTTAATCATTCTATTAACAGCGAGTTTAATTTAAACTATAATGACAGAGGTGGCTTAAGTGGTAATGCCAAAGTTCTTTTACCTATTATGAGTGAAGACAATCCAAAAATATCTTATTTTTTACAAAGTGGTATAGGTGGATATGATAATAATAGAATCATAGGTCATTTTGGTGGTGGTATAAGATATTATCCTAATGCATTAGCATTAAATAATTCAGGTAATATCATGCTAGGATTAAACTTAGTTTATGATCATGATTTTAATAGAGAGCATAAAAGAATGTCTTTAGGTTTTGAAAGTATGCTAGATACACTCGCTTTCCATGCTAATATTTATCAAAGGCTAAGTGATTGGATTAATAGTTATGATTTTAAAAATACTAATAATGATCTAACTTTCTTAGAACGTCCTGCTAATGGCTGGGATATGGGTGTTAAATATGCTTTTCCTTCTATGAGCAACGTAGCTGTTTTTGCTAATATGAGTAAATGGTATGGAGAAAAGGTTGCTCCATTTGGCAATGTAAGTTGTTATGAAGATTTAGAAAAAAATCCTTTAATATATGAAGGAGGTATTACTTATTCACCTTGTCCAGCATTAACTTTTTCGCTAAGTCATAAAAGAAGCAATGAAAGTGATAAACAAGGCACAAACGTGGCTATGAATTTTAATATACCTTTAGACAAAGACGGATTTAAACATGCATTTGATACAAAATTGGCAGGTATAAATAATACCATTGAAGGATCTAGAACTCATTTTATCGATAGAGATTATTCTATGGTGCTTGAATATAAAGCTATTAATAATACTTATCATATTTCTTATTGTGGAAATTTAGGAGATAATACTCATTGTATTATGCTAAAAAATGGTTTTAACCAAGCAGTTAAAAATGTTGCTATGAGTGTAACTCCTGAACAAAAAAGTGTAATCTTAAAGAATGGAAATCATTATATTACTGATGATAATGGAAAAGTTTTTGTAAAGATAATCCATGCTTATGGAGTCCATCAAACCAATTTAATTGCTAAAGCAGGGAATGCTCAAGAAAGTTTCCCTATTACTATCATAGCTCCAAAAGGAGATTTTAGAGTATTTGCTAAACCTTCTAATATACAAAGGCATGAAAAATCTCTAATTACATTTACAGGAAATGATTTAGCGGGTGATTTAGCAATTCATTGGAAATTAATTGGCAAAGGAAGCCTAGAAAAAACTCCAAGCTCAGATAAAACCGATAAAGATGGAAATTCAAACATCATCTATAAACCTGATACAAATATGAAAAATAAAGAAAAAGTTGAAATTATTGCCAGTGTATTAGGAGCTACTTTAAAAACATTTGTTCAAATAGCAATTTATGGAGAGGATGATATCATTTTAGATAAAACTATTATAGGTAATAAAGAAAAAACTCATGCGAGTTATAAAAACTTAAAAGCTAATTCTACTAAGGTTAAATGGAGCATACAAGGAGATAATGCTTTATTTATAGATAAAGATAAAACCTCCAAAGAGCTTAATTTAATAGCCGATGATAAAGGCGAGAGTAATGTGGAAATCATAGGACTTAGTGGAAATGAAAAAGTAAAAATCATTGCTAAGAATATGAATGATGAGTTAGTAAAAGAAAAAAGTAAAGTTTTAGAAATTAAAAATTATACAGCTACTATGGAACTTCCTACCGGAAAAGATCCTGTGACTCACCAAGACTTTGAAAAAGGAATGATTGATTATAAAAGCGACTTTGAAGTAAAACTTAAAGGTTTAATGCCAAAAACAAAAGTTTTATGGAAGGCTAAAGATATACAAAGCAATAAGACTTTAAGAATTAACAATGATAAAGAAAGCACAGCTGATGATAAAGGCGAGAGTAAGGTAGTATTTGAAGGAGTAAAAGATTTTAATATTAAAAGATTGCAAATCATTGCTACTTATAATCAAAGTGTAGCTAGCACTCAAGAAGTAAGTGGAGAGATCAAACTCCACCAGTACGCCCCAAGCATTAGTTTTAGTAAAGATACTATCCATGCTTATGAAAGTGAAAACATCAAAGCTTTAAAAGATCCAAAA
>NZ_JANQDC010000039.1:0-2993 GCF_024723695.1 Campylobacter sp. S4:11
TTGCTACTATGATAGATTATAAAGTAAAAAGCTATGGATTATTTGGAGATGAAGGAAGAGGATTTAGCTTTTCTAGCATTAGTCGTAAAAGCGCAGGTGGTGGATCTTTTCATTATTTTATTAATGGTAAATTTGTAAAAAGTGATGAAAAATATACAGGACAAAGTTACTGATGAACCCTAAAGAACTTATCTCTCAAATCAAAGACTATGCTAATATAAGATGCTAGCTATGCAATGCTTGATTTAATCGATGAGAATGATGAAAAAGGTTTTTTTGATAGTGCTTTTACTCCTCCTTTGTGGCTTTATGCAGATGGGATAAAGTTAGGGTATGAGATAAGCAAAGAGAATGAAACAAAGCTGTCTAGAGGTAATAAGAAAATAGGAGATCCTACAGCTTATGCTACCATTATAGAAGCTAGATTTTCTGCTGATCTTGATAAAGTAGATGAACAATTAAGACAAGAATATCTTAAAAACAAAGAATTTAAATTAATTAAAAGTATTAAGTAGATTGGTTATAATAAAACAATTTATCTAAATTAGGAGTAAATTTGCAAATTCCTATTTATTCTAAATTAAAAACAAAGCTAGAAAGTAAAGGAATAGACAATATATCAAGCGGACAAATTGCTTGGTTTGTATGTAGTGTAGGGATTTTTATCATTCCTATGGTATATTTTTATATCAGTAACAATTATGATCAATTCACTATTTTATTTATTATGTTATTTATTTTTATATTGAATATGCTTTATATTAATAATTTTTTTGCATTATTGTTGCTTGTGATATTAATATTTATATATACGAAATATCATGAGTTTATCTATAATTTTAAAATTTTATTTTTTATTTTTGCACCTATAATTTTTATCTTTTTAAGAGCTTGGAGAATTTTAGTAACTTTTTTATGTGGATATATTTTTTTAGTGGCTATGGTATATATATTTGAGTTATTAGGAGGATTTTATAAATGAAATATTATGTTACGATTTATATTGATCCATTGGTAAAATGTTTTTTGGATTGCGAAAATAAAAATTTTATTAATGTGGAAGGTTTTACCCACGCTTTC
The DNA here is from genome assembly GCF_024723695.1 of Campylobacter sp. S4:11. Classification (NCBI taxonomy): domain Bacteria; kingdom Pseudomonadati; phylum Campylobacterota; class Epsilonproteobacteria; order Campylobacterales; family Campylobacteraceae; genus Campylobacter; species Campylobacter sp. S4:11. The sequence continues at coordinate 1,081 of NZ_JANQDC010000039.1, forward strand.
TTAGGACTTACCAAAGATAAAAGTCCTGATGAACTTGATAAAGTAGATGAATAATTAAGACAAGAATGTCTTAAAAACAAAGAATGAGACAAGATAGATCAAAAACGGTATGAAGCCAAAGAAGCTAATGGATTCAATGATGATTTTTGGGGTTTTGGAATTAAACTGAATTCTGTTAATGTTACAAGCAATAAGATGTTAAAAAATAATCAATATATAATAAGGGAATATCTATGAATAACAAATTTAATTTTGCTAAATTTGTATTAGATTGTTTCGCTTGTTGTGGATTGACTATAATATCTTATTTCATATTTTTTTTACCTATTATTTATCTTATCAGATTTATTTATTTCATAGGAATAAATATGGATATTTTAAATGGATTTGGTAACTATGCCTTACATTTTACATTGTGTCATATTGCATTTTTTACTATTTGGTTTTTATTAGAAAGGAGAAACATTATAAAATATAAAATTCATAAATTAAGTTTTTGGATAGTATTTGCATTTGCAAATAGTTTTTGGTGGTATTTAGCTTATTGGTTAGCAAATAGAGGATTTTATAAATGAAATATTACGCAACAATTTATATCCACCCTATGGATTGGAACATTCCTCATGTCTTTTTAGGACTTACTAAAGACAAAAGTCCTGATGAGCTTGATAAGATAGATGAAACATTAAGACAAGAATATCTTAAAAACAAAGAATTTAAATTAATTAAAAGTATTAAGTAGATTGGTTATAATAAAACAATTTATCTATATTAGGAGTAAATTTGCAAATTCCTATTTATTCTAAATTAAAAACAAAGCTAGAAAGTAAAGGAATAGATAGTATATCAAGTGGGCAAATTGCTTGGTTTGTGTGTAGCTTGATTCTTGCTTTGGTGGCTTATATTATTCTAACTTTTCACTACATTTATATTAGTTATGGTAAATATGATAAGAATTTATTTTTATTAATATTTGATAGAAATGCAATAGAGTTATTTATTGTTATATATTCTTGCATAATGTTTAATTTATTATATACTTATAATGCCATTCCTTTGGTTTTATCTGCGGTATTTATATTTTTAGCATTTTATTTTTCTAGTTTAAGCTTGTTTATTATTGGTTGTTGTGGTATAGGAGTATTTTTCTTAATATCCATTTTTAAAAGAAAGTTTATGTTTAGCGTTTTATTATTTGCCTTGGGTTATGCTTGCACATTGTTCTTTTTTTATGGACTGGCAACATATTAGAAAGGATTTTATAAATGAAATATTATGCAACGATTTATATTGATGAATTTTTAGAATATGAAATATTAGTTAATCTTTATAATGGAAACGGCTTAGACTTCACTCACGCTTTCTTAGGACTTACCAAAGATAAAAGTCCTGATGAACTTGATAAGATAGATGAATAATTAAGACAAGAATGTCTTAAAAATAAAGAATGGAATAAGATAGATCAGAAATGGTATGAGGCTAAAGAACCTAATGAATTCAATGATGGTTTTTGGGGTTTTGGAACTGGAATTACTAATGTTGCAGAATCTCTTATAGGATCTCCTGGCAAAGTATTTAACAATAACCAATATGTATTAGATAGCAATATTGATAAAAATTGTTATATTATTAAAAAACTAAGAAGCCCTCAAACTTTCAAACCTTCTAATCGCTGTACTTTAGAACTTTCTAAAGAACAATATGAAAGCTTACTTGTAAATATTAAAGCTGATTTTGAAGCCACAAAAGAAATCACACCTAATAGCGAAAAGCCAATCAATGAAGAATTTACCTATAAACTTCTTGAAAATAATTGCGTTACTTGGGTTATTCGAAAACTTTCTGATATAGGAATAGAGCTTATTGATGATGAATATAAAGTGCCTGGAAATTTGATAGATATCTTTGGTTTG
>NZ_JANQDC010000040.1:0-2974 GCF_024723695.1 Campylobacter sp. S4:11
CAATGTAGTTAATATGGGTAATATTAATGCTAATAATGTATTACTTATAGGGAATAAGGTAGATATACAAGGTGGTAAAGTAGGAAATAAAAACTCTACTACACATTTAGTGGGAAATGATTTAGTATTAAATCCTAGCTCTTTTGCAGGAAATAAAACCAATTATCTTACAGCTTTAAAAAGTGTTAGCATAGCAGCTAGCATGAGTGCATTTGAAGATGGTGGTTATAAGTTTGTAGGTGCTGATGGTTTTACTTTAACTAATTATACAGACAATAACAATAAAGTAACTGAAAATAAAGTTCAAAAAATAGACTTTAAACAATACCTTACTATAGACTCAGTAGGTGAATGGGCTATATTTGCTGATGCTTGGAATAATGATAGAGGTGATACAAGAGATGTTGAAGAATTTAGACTTATAAAAACAATAGACTTTAAAAATGATTTTAAACCTGAGTATATGGTGGGGTATACAGATGATAGTTGGAGTAAATCTTTTACATCTACTTTTAATGGTAATGGTTATACTTTGAGTAATATTGTGTTAGATGCTTCTATTTTTAACAGTAGTAATAATAAAACACATGGAAAATATTATATAGGCATTTTTAGTGGAGTTGGAAATGGTGGTGTTGTCAAAAACTTAAAAGTTGAAAATATCAATATGAAAGGTGATAAAGCCACTGGAACTATAGCAGGTGTTTCAAAAGGTGGAGGTTTTTATGATATTTCTGTTAAAAAAGTAAAACAAGTAGATTCTGTATTTAGCCATGCAGGAGGTTTTGTGGGGGCTATAGATGGCTCTAAAGGAGGAAATTATGAAAGAATATCTATTGAAGAGTTGACAAAGATTGAAGGAGAAAATGGTGCTGGAGGATTTGCTGGTTATGCGAGTTCAGGTGTTTTTAAAGATATAAATATTTATAAGAGCAATAGTATTTTTGGTCAGCATTCTGGAGGTTTTATAGGTTATGTGGGAAAACCCGGTGCTTACGCTCCTACAGTTGATAAAATAATTTTTGAAAATATTAAACTAAGTGATTTTGATAAAATAGGTGGCTGGACTTGGACTGGAGGTTTTATAGCCAACTTTTGGGGTCATAAAGCCAATGAGGTATTATTTAAAAATATTTTACTTGATGATATAAGAAAAATAACAGCAGAGCAAGGTGTTGGAGGTTTTATAGTAAAATCAAACGCTGGTAAATATGAAAATATTACTTTAAACAATATAGGAGAACTTTCAGCTACCATGGGAGCTGAAAGTTCTGGTGGTTTTATAGGTCTCATAGAAGATGGAGAATTTAAAAATATTAAACTAAATGATATTGAATTTATAAAATTTTATGAGGGTGAGTTTACTGGTTTATTTGCAGGTGAAATTTTAAAAGGAAGCTATGAAAATATATCTATAAGCAATATAGATAAGATTGATGTATATGATGTGAATTTTTTATCTTTGTTTGCCGGACAAATAGGGAATAGTTATGTTTCTGGAAATTCAACTTTTAAAAACATAATCATTTATAATATAGGTAATATAAAATACGATGGATATATTAGTGGTGGTTATGGTGATCCATATTATGGAAATATAGGTATTTTTGCTGAGCAAGCTAAAAATGCTACCTTGGAAAATATCTTTGTGTCTTTAGATGGTTTAACTATAAGCAATGACAAAAGAAACGATTTAAGATTTAAAACAGCTTTTATTTATAATAATGAAAGCGACACTGCTTTTTCTGATAATAATGTAAATTTCAAAGGAAATATTTTTCTTTATTATGATAAAGATTTATTTTCAGCTTATGATAACTATACAGATAATAAATATAATAACAATTTAACTTTCTCCCAAAATCAATACGATAACTTCATCACTTCCGCTCAAACAGCCACAGGAATACAATATGATCAAGCTTCTAATTCATTTAAAACTACCACTGACTTTGATATAACAGATCCTAATTTTAGCACCATAGGTGAAGGTGGAGAAGGTGGAGAAGGTAGTGATGCAAAGCTAGATGAAGATGATTTGCTTCAAGAAATAATCAAAGAAGAAATCATTAATGATATCACCAATGGAAAATATAAACTACAAATAAGTGATTTATTAAAAATGCTAGAAGATAAAGCAAATTATTCTAAAATGAGTGAAGATCAAAAGGTTGAATTTGTGGCTAAATATTTTCTAAGTGGTGATAAAACTAAAGCTTTAGAAGTAGTTCAAAGCTTAGATTTTCTTTTAACTTATGAAAAGAATGGTTTAAGCACTGCTTCAAAAGATAAATTTGAAGGAAATGGCTTTAGCGTTAAAAATGAAATATTAAGCCAAGTAAATAATACAACCAAAACCATCAAAGGTAAAATCGATAAACTTGAAAATGATTTAAAACCTTTAGTAGATGAATCTAATGAATATTTAAAATATCTTATTGCTATGCAAAATAAACTTGATAATACTATTAAAGCCTACAATGCTTATGTAGATTTAATCAATAAAGGTTTAGCAAGCAAAAATGATCCAGAATTTATTGCACTAAAAAACCAAATAGATATCTTAATGAAAGATAGTCAAGTTTTAGCAGATTTAATCAATGAAAATCAAAAAGAACTATCTACTTGGAAAAATAATAACAACACAGAAAATTTTAAAGTAGTTGGTGCTTTTGCTAATGTAATATTAAATACCAATCCTAACTTAAAAGAAATAACTGGAGATGGTGGTGATGGGGAAGATCCAAATAAGCCAGATTTACCTGAAACTGATATGGAATTTGAACAAACTGCTTCACTTAATTTAATAGGTGATGAAACTTTAGATGAAGAAGAGGAAACTGAAGAGGTGGACGAAACTTCCTTACTTCAAAAAGGTAAAACCTGCATAGTCAGTGATAATTATAAAACTATGAATCCTTGTGTAGTTGGGGGATTGTAATTTATATATTTAACACACAGCATATAAATATAT
>NZ_JANQDC010000041.1:0-2958 GCF_024723695.1 Campylobacter sp. S4:11
ATCAAAGACTACATCAAACTAGAAGGATCTAATGCTTTAATAGCAGGAGGCACTGCTGGTATTTACAATAAAGGAACCATAGGTGTAAATAATAATGGAACTTCTGTAAATAATGGCAATGTGATCGACTTACAAGATGGTGCTATTATAGCAGCATTAACACCTAATCAAGATGGTAGCTTTAGTTATAATCTAGCAGGTGATGCTATCTTAAATGAAGGAACTATAAAAGGCAATATAAATTTAAATAACAAAGCTAATATCTATGGAGCTATAAATAATAAAAATACCATTACAGGAAATATTAGCTTAAATAATAATTCTTATGCTAGTTCTATAAAAAATGAAAAAGAAATTCAAGGTTCTATAGATTTAAAAGATAAATCTCATATAGATAGTGTTATTAACAATGGAACCATAGAAAAAGGAATTAACCTAGATGATAGTTCTATAAGTCTTGTTGAAAATTCAAGCTCTTTAGATTTAAACTTAAAAAACCATTCTGAAGTAGGATTTTTAAAAAACTCAGGCACTATAACAATTGATCAAGACAATACAAGCAATATAGCTTCTGTTGATAATACAGGAAATATTAGTGGAACAATCACAAATAATTCTAATATGATTTATGTTATAAATAAAAATACTATGGAAAATATAGTCAATAAAGCATCTTTAACCAAAGATGAGAGCCAAACTATCTCTCAAATCATTAATGAAGGTGAAAAAGCTCATATAAAAACTATAGAAAATCAAACACAAAGTTCTATAGGTATCATTATGAATACAGGTAAAGTTGATAGCATTATAAACGAAGGAAGTATTAGCTCTGCTATAGGTAATGGTGGTTTTATCAATGACATTAATAATAAAGCTAACGCTAATATAGCACATATAAAAAATGAAGGCACTATTGATAAAATAGATAATAGCGGAACGATTGATAAGATCAATAACTATATTCATGGAATTATTAATACTATAAACAATCAAGAAAATGCAAATATAAATATAGCAAATCAAGGAGAGATTAAAAACGGTATTACTAATAGTGGTAATATGATTTTAAGTAATCTTCCTAGTGATTATGGTGCTAAAAGCTTTATAGGCAAAAACAACAATGGCTACCATTTGGAAAACAATAATGGTGGTAAACTTAATATAGATGGCTGGTATTTTAATGCACCTGAATATACAACAAAAGAAGATAGATTGCAAAATTCTATCATCATAGGTGGAAATAATTTAGGTGGTATTAATGCAGATAGTATTTATATTAATAATAAAGACATTCAACAAAATATCGTTTATGATGCTAATACTTTCTTTATTAATAAAGAAGGAGAATCAATAGGAGATAAAACTAATAATAATCTAGGTGTAGATGGTAATAATATTATAGATCCTACGGGTATTTTTAACTTTGTAGGCGTAGGTAATGGGGGTTATATGGCTCATGTAGATTTAGATGAAGTAAGCGGTAAAACCCTAGCTAAATCTATGGTGTATTCAGCTAGATTAAGAAATATTAACATCTCTAATATATTAAGAGATTTAAATACTAAAAACTTTCAAACAGAATTTTCTCAAGTATTAGATATGGAATTATCTAAAAAAGGGGAAGCTTATGGTAATGATGCTGATTTATTAGCCGAATTAGAAGATATTTTTATCCCTAATAAAAATCCAAATGCAAAAAATCACACTTTCTTACTTCCTTATTATAATCACTCATCTATTAAAATAGGAAAAAGTGTAGGATCACTTAGTTCTAATACTACAGGTTTAATAGGTGGGTCTTTTAGAGAATTACCAAATGATTATGGAACAATTGGTTTTTACTTAGGTTATGAAGATGCTTCTAAAGAACAAGCTACTCAAAGACTTAAATTGGATGATAAAACTTATTATGGTGGTTTAACTTATTATGGAGTATTAGCAAGAGATGGTATTAATCAATATTATATTAGTGCTAGTACAAGACTTGATTATACTAAAACCGATATAGAAAAAACTTATAAAAACAATACAGCTACTATAGATAGTGATGCTAAAACTTATGGTTATGGTGTAGATGTAAAAGTAGGTGCTAATTATTATAATACCCTAGATATAGCTAGAATATCTCCAGAAATAGGTTTAAGCTATTATGGTATGAGTAATAAAAACTTTACTTTAAAACACTTGGGTGGTTTAAAAGAACATTATAATGGTGAGCAATTTAACTTTATTGATGCAAGTGCGGCTTTAAAATGGTATAAACCATGGAGTGATAAAATAAGATCTAATATTACTATAGGAGCTATAGTAAATTTATACAATGATGCGCAAGGAAGTTTAAAACTTGGACAAAATTATTTTACCACTCAAATAGAAACTTCTAAGTATTATGGCTTCGGACAACTTGGTCTTTCTTATGCTATAGCTGATAATGCTGATTTATCATTAAACTATGCAGGTGCATTTACATTTGATAATACTACTTCTCATACTATGTTTTTAAAACTAGGTTTATGGTGGTAAGTTTAATTCACACTAACTAATAATAGTTAGTGTGAAAAACTAAATATGAATACTTATAAAAATAAAAGTTATATTTGTAATTTAATGAACTAAAAAATAAAAACTATAAGTTAAATCATGAAAATAATAACAAAGTTAACAATAATAACATTAACAATCTTAGTTTTACTAGCTTTGCATATTATTAATAATGCTTAAGGCTGTTTATAATAAGAACTTTGTATTTATAAATATATAATAAGTAGTATATAAGACAAAATAAATTAAGAAAGGATAAAAAGCTAAATATAAAGTAATTTAATTGCCCAGAGTTTGCTTAAGACAAATATAAAACAACAAAAACAAGATTAAAAGCAATCAACACAATAGCTTTAAAAGCATATGGGTTGGTAAATATAAAAATCAAAAATAATTTTTAATGTATGTAATTTTAAA
>NZ_JANQDC010000042.1:0-2841 GCF_024723695.1 Campylobacter sp. S4:11
AAGTAAGGAAGTTTCATCTATTTCTTCTTCTTCCTCTTCTTCGTTTATAGTTTTATTACCTATAGAATTAAAAGTAGAACTTTGCTCAAAAACCAAAGAATCATCTGGTTTATTATCAATTGGTGGTTCTACTGGATCAATAGGCTTATCAGGTATTTCTATTTCACCACCACCATTATCATCTTTAATAGAAGCTAAAATAGGATAAGGTATTTTAATAGCTGATAATTCTCCTGTAACAACAAAATGTCCGTTAGAATTTTTACTTACTTGCGTTTTTAAATCTTCAAAGTCTTTAATCAAACGCTCTATAGCTTCAGTTTCATCTTGTGCTTGAGCTATTAAAGCAAATAACCTATCGCTAATATCTTTAAAAGCTTGATCATCTTTACTTGCTAAGCCTTTATTAATTAATTCTACATATTTATTATATTCTGAAGCTAATTTATTAAGTTGATTATAATAATCTTGCTTATTGAATTCATTGTTAGCTGAGTTGATTTTATCATTTAAATTACTTAGATTTTCTAAATTACTTGCAATTGTTTTATTCTCAAGAGCATTTGAAACTTCAGCTAAAATATCATTTTTAGCTTTTATAGCTTCTTTGCTTGCAAATTTATCATCACTAGCTTTGTCTAAGCCATTGTCTTGATAAACTAGTAAAAAGTCTAAGCTTTGGAAAATTTCTTTTTGAGCTTCTTCTATTGAGGGATTATCTTTATTATTTTTATCAAAGAAATAATCCATAATAAACTTAGTTCTAGCTTCAGCACTATTTTTATCTAAATTTTTATAGGCTTCTAAAATAGCTTTCAAATCAGCTATATCGATGGAGTAATATTTATTTTTCAAATCAGCTATGATTTCATTGATAATAATATCTTTGTAAAGATCATTTTCATCTAAAACAGCTTCTTCACTGATGATATCTTCTGTGTTAGGGATATAATCTGTATCTTGTGATGGTGATATTATAGGAGGCATAGGCTTAAAGATAGTGTTAGTCTGTTCTTTAAAATTATCATAAGCTTTATCTTTATTACTATCATTGTAAATATGAATTTGTAGTTTATTCCAATAATCTTTATCAGCTGTTGCGTAAGTTAAATCGTTTTCATGATGGTAAATATGGATATTCTCATAAGAAGCATTATTTGTATAAAAATCATGCCCAAAAAATTTTCCTATATTATTTCTACCACCATTAATCTTAAAATCTTTGTCAAAATACATATAAATATTTTTAAATTTGAAAATACCAAATTGAGTTCCAGTAAAACCACCTATATAATTTTCATAACCCTCTGTTTTTGACTCTGCATTAACTTTTCCGGAAATTTCAAGAGAAATATTCTCAAAAGTACTGCTATTGTCATTAATATCGCTTACTCTACCAACAAAACCACCTATATAAGAACTACCATTAGTATTATTAGAAGTTATATTTCCTTTAAAATCAACCAAAATATTACTAAAGTATGCTTTACCATCATTGTATAATCCAACAAAACCACCCATATAGACTTCATTGCTTTCACTATAAAAATTGCCTTTTACATTTAAAGATATATTCTTCATTTCAGCATCTCCAGACACATGACCAACAAAACCACCCATATAGACTTCAGCTCCAGTACCATCAAAACGATGTGCATTAGTATAGATATTTCCAATATCATGTGCACGTATATTATTTAATTTTACACCACTCATTACACCAGCAAAACCACCTATCTCAGAAAAAGCATAACGACTTCCCAGTATTTCTTGGTTGATTTTGTCAATATCATTTATTTCTATACTATATACATCAGTATTATAAATTGCACCAGCAAAACCACCAATTCTAAAATACATATATTCTTGTTCAGAATTAGCATTGCTAATATTGCTAATATCTTTAAGAGTAATATTTTCAATTTTTCCTAGACCAGCCTCATTAAAATCAATAAGTCCAACAAATCCACCAACCGCTTCAGCATCTTTTGCATTAATACCACCTCCCATATAATCTACATTAATATTTTTTATCTCTATTTTGCCTTCATTTGTATCACCAAGAGCTTTCCCAACTTTCCCAAATACACCAACATATTGAGGCTTTTCATTTATATTAGTCGTATCTATATTAATATTCTTAAGTGTAAATCCTTGACCATCAAATGTTTTGTTAAAAGTAGAATCTATTTCCATCCCACTATCGGTATAAAACAAGCCCTTATATCCTACTATCATATTAGTAAATTCATTAGCTTGTCTTTTACCATCACCATTTAAGTCTACCCAATAATTAGCATAGTTTTGTCCACTACTTGCTTTAAAATCTATATCATTAGTAAGTTTAAAAGTATCCCCTACTACATTATTTCTAAAATCATCTTTTTCATTCCATCCTTTAGCAAAGTGCCACCAGTCTAAGTCAGAACCTATACTAATATATTGATTATATGTTTTATCCATATTACCTTTAGTGGTAAATACAATATCATTGTATTTTCTTGTAGGATTATAATAATAACCCGTAGTGCTTAAATAAGCAATTCCTTTATTTTTTGCTTCAGTAGTTAGGTTTTTAGAATTTATAGTAGAAATATCCACATAAACTTCATTACCTTTTAAATCTATACTATCTGCTGTGATTTGATTGAATTTTATTTTATTATTTTTATCATCCCAACTAGTATCAGCACTTAACATTACTTTATTACCTTGCAAAGTAACGTTTTTAGCATTAATATTACCCATATTGACTACATTGCCACCATTTGGTTTAAACACTGGCGAAAAAGCTGCACCTTGTGCTTTAAATTCCTCAAAATGTTGTGGTTGTAAAGAAGT
>NZ_JANQDC010000043.1:0-2669 GCF_024723695.1 Campylobacter sp. S4:11
TTTATTGGGGTGTTGGGATTGAAATACAATTGAGTGTTTCTTGAAGATTTTCATATTCATTTATCCAATACAATTGTATTTTTTTTGCTCCAAAGGGTGTAACAAGCGTAAAATATCTAAAATCTTCTATTTTGAGATTAAAAATTTTATCAAATTCGATATAGTTCATTAAGCCATAATCTTTAAAATCACATTCTTTATATATGGATTTTAAAAATTTTGGTATTTCATTGACAATGAAAAGTATTTTTATTTTTTCTTTTGATAGATTAATAGTTAGTTCTTTTACTATATTATTTGGATATTCTTGTTTAATGATATTTAATAATTGCTTGTTGTTGCAATTTTCCAAGTTATCAAGTTTAATTTTAAAATCTTTTTTGATTTCTAATTTTGTAGGTGTATATTGTAATTTATGTTCTTTATTAGATTGTGGTAGTAGTATATTAACTTCTTTTTTATCTTGAATAATTATTTTAGCAATACCCATGATTTTTGTGTTTAAATCTAGTAAAAATTGTAAGTCTTTTTTAGGGATTATGTTTTCTATATCTTTTTTTAAATTATTTAGATTTAAATTTTCACTAGATAAAAACTGCATAAGTCTGTTTAAAAATATGGGTTGAGGGGGTATCATAGCTCGTGTAATCCTAATTTTTTAAGCTCTTCTAAACTCATGGCTCTAATCAAAACCCTTTCTTCTGATTGTATTAAAGCAAATTCTTGTAATTTTTCTAAAGCTTCTTTATACCCTAAATATCCTAAAGGCCTATCTTCGCTAATGCTGAAAAAACTTAGCCTCCATTCTGCTTCCTCATCTTCATTATCTAGTTTGAAATTTTCCCAAGGTTCTTTAAATAAAATAGTATCTGTATCTTCACTAAGGGTAAAATTTACTATTGTTCCATTTGGTATTTCATAAAGTTTAGGCATAGCTTCATAAGCTTCTTCCCAACGTTTTTGTAAAAAGTTTAAATCTTCCATAGAGTATCCTTGTATTAAAATAAAATTATAACCAAAAAATTTTTATATTAAATCATAAAACATTTATGTAAAGCTAATTTTGTTTTGTTTAATCATTCTGGCACGATTGATAAGAGCATAAAGGGCTAGAAATTCATCGTTAAGCATTTCCTTAAAAGTTTCACTGTATCTATCCCATCAAACTCAATACTTTTGTATTCTATAAGCGCTGCTTTAGCATTAGTGATAAAAGAAATATATTTATCTCTTTGTTTATCGTGTTTAATACCTGCTCGTATTGGTTTAAGTGCTTCATCATACCAAATCACTTCTAAATTTTCTTCTTTGATGATTCTTAGTGCTACTTCTTTTGTTAGATATTCTTTAATATCTTTTCCATCATATTTTTTTCGCATATAATTCATCTGCAACATTTTATCAATGGCTTCTTTTTCACTATCAAAAGAATAGTTAAGACTAACACCCCCCCCCCTTTTTTTTTCTCCAACATAGAAAGTTTCATATTTATTATTATCAGAATCAAACCACATAGTAAGATGGTATCCCCCTAAATGTTTATAAGAAGGATACCAAGTTGTATCAATCAACTTTTCTTCTTTTATAATTAGTTCTGCTTGTTCTCTTGTCATTTTTTATCCTTTATTATGGTATTTGTTTGATAAAACCTAATAAGTTTATATAATTTATAATTGTAGTTTATTAATTTTCATATACCATAACTTCACTAAAACTAAAACCTAATAAATTGTTTTCTCTCACTATTTTTCTAAATTCACTTGATACAAAAACAGGTATTTCATCATCTTTAATTCTAAATATATGACTTCCATCAAGTTTTGATTTTTTTAAAACAGCCTTAGTAATACTTAGATATTCATTATTATCACCCATATAAGTATATACAGAATGTTCATAATCTAAAGCTTCAAGTGATTTTGTTACATGCATAATTTTACAATCATAATAATTTATTTCCTGATTTTTAATTTCTACATCTAAATATTGCACACAATCTTTGATTAAATCTTGCATTAAATTTATAAATTTTGGAGAGACTATACGCCAATTATATACATTAGATATTAAATCAGTCAGTATTTTACCATCATCTTTGTCTATTTCAAAACTAGGTGTTTGCCAATTTATAATAGGCTTGGATTCTAAAAGTGCATATTTATCATTATTTTTTATATCTGGTTTGATACAATTTATCCAATTATCTACATCATTATGTTGTCCATTATACATCATTTTATAATATCTCATTATTTTCTCTCCTTATAGTATTCTTTATTAAGTAAAGCAGGATTATTTTTTATTTCTTCTTTTAGTTTTTCAAATTCTTTTAAAAATTTATTCTTATCTCCTCTTGCTATTTTATCAATTTTACTCATTTTTTCAAGAATATATTCATGATATTCATTAGGATGTCTTCCGCGATGTGGCATTTTAACTTTGTTCCAATCTCCATTTAGTTTTAAATCATATAAATTAAGTATCTCTTGAAATTTTGGAGTATATTTTTTATTCTTATCAGTAGCAATATGATGGGTTTGAATTGGTGATTGTTTGTTATCATCTCCCATCCCTTCCCATCTTATCCTATCAAATTTAATCTTAGCAAGAGGACTAGCTTGTATTTTAGCTAAAGCAAATTTAATCTTATTTTTCTTAGGTATAGCAAA
>NZ_JANQDC010000044.1:0-2663 GCF_024723695.1 Campylobacter sp. S4:11
TTGTCTTATGAAAAAACAGAGAAAATTAAGAGGAGTTAATAAATGCTAGAATTCTTTATTAATCTTTTAATATTTATTCTTATATTTTTCTTTTTTGTTTTTATATTTTCTATTATTTTATATTTTATCTTTAAAATTTTTTATAAATTAAAAAATAAAACAAAAACTATAAATTTTAAAACAATATTTAAAAAATTTACTTTGTTTCTTTTACCTGCATATCTTTTATTATTCTTAGTAGGAGGATGTTCTTATAAATATATGGATCCGCAGTATTATGAGTTTAAGAGCTTGTGTAAAGATATAGATAATAAAGTAATAATTTACAATAAAGCTTATTGGGAAATATTCAGCAATAGAGAAAAAGGAAATACAATGCATGATGAAAAAGGAGAATTCTTTTTTAATCAAAAAATAAATAAAAAAATATATTTTGATTTTAAAAAATCAGAAAGCATTAATGTGTTGCAAAAAAATAAATTTACTTTAACAGAAGTTACATTTGAAGATTATTATGATGGTATTCATTATTCAACACACTTATCTTATATTTATAATGATTATGGTATATTTTTGGGAGGTGATGAGGGTGCTGGATTCTATTTTAGATATCATAAAAGACTGTATTGTGAAGATATTAGATAAAAAATTAGAAAGATAATTTGAGATTTAGATTTTTGGAATAACAAATGAGCAAAAACATTAAAACACAAGAAGCTAAATTAGACTTAATCACTAAATTTTTAGACTATGCTAATTGTGCAGATGCTAGTTATGCGATGTTGCAATATGTTTTTAAAGGTGTAATTAAATATAAAAATGATAATGGCAATGAATTAGAAAAAAAAGTAGATACCCAAAGACTAGGTGATAAGCATAATAATCAAAATTCTACCTATGCAAGAGCTATACAAGCTCGTTTTGAACAAAATAAAATAGTTAAAATAGAACCTAAATATTGTATTTCTCTTATAAATACTTGTTTTGATAGTAAAGAAATAACATTGGATAATGATATTAGCAGGGTAGGGTTAAATGATGCACTGAGTAAAAGAACTATTGATTTTGTAAATAGATTTAAACTTTTAAAACATCAGCCCAACACTACAAGTGGCTTTAGTGCTACTTTGTTTGAAGATACTAAAGATAATAATCAAAAGATTATAGTCATACGAGGAACAGAGCCTACAAGTAATTTTAGTGTAGATATTTTGGATGCTGATGTTGATTTAGCTTTAGGCAAAGTTCCCTATAATCAATATCTTGATATGATTAAATTTTATTCTGAGTGTGTTAAAGAATTTCCAAATATTATAAAAGACAAAGGTTTGGTAATTGTAGGTCATTCTTTAGGCGGAGCTTTGGCACAACTACTTACTCTTTCATTAGCGAGTGTTAATTCTAGTGCTAATGTTAAAGAAATCTACACTTTCAATTCGCCTGGTGCAAAAGAACTAAAAGCTTTAAATTTAAATCAAATTTACAGAATAGATGGAAAAATTATCAATTCTGATAATAAAGAGCAAGCATTGTTTTATCAAATAAGATCTTATAAATATCAAAAAAGTATAGAAATAAACTTAATAGGATATGATTCTAATTTATTTCAAAATATAAAATCATACTTTCACAATAAAACAAACTTAAAAGAACATTATATCTTTATAAAAACAAATATAATTTATAGTAAATCAACGAATTATTTTTATGATATTTTTGAAGTTGATGAAGTATTTATAAATTGTGTTAATCAGCTCCTTACTAATCTTAATATCAAAAATATTTTAGCTACAAGTGATAATACTTATCATATTGAAACAGATACTGATTCCGATGCTTCTAATACAAAAGGGGTGATACAAGATTTAGGAGTAGATATAGACGGGAAGCATTATATTGTTAATTTAGGGGATCGATTTTGGGATTCTCATTTTTTAGAGCCTACTATCATAGAATTAAATTATATTTTAAATCTTATGAAAAATAAAGAAATTGATAACCTTTTAGAGTATAATATAAATAAGGATGAAGAGCTATGGACTTTTATCAAATACCATAATAATGTTTTGGCTACCGCAAGAACTCGTTATGATGATCGTATTTTGTCATATTTTAGCATTCCTAAACTATCTAATGATTTTTCAAATTCTTTGGAATATTTGCAAATTCATTATTTACCAAAAGAACCCAAAAAACCTTTATTTGCAGCAAATATTCAAGGTTTCTCATCTACGCAATTGCAAGCTTTGGAGGAATATAAAATAAAAAAAGCTAAATATGATGAGGAGTTAAAATGGTATGAACTTTATAAAGTAAAATATGAAAGAGAACAACAAATTTTTAATCAGAAATTTAAAGAGTATTTTTCAGAAATAATTTTTTATCAAAATAGACTCTATTCTCATAAAAAAACACAAGAGAAAATTATATTAAATGTAATAATACAACAAATTAATCAAAAAGATATAACATATTTTAATTTGTATTCTGTGGTAGAATTTTTAAAAGAAAACAAGGCTTATTATAAATATATAGATTTAAATGAAATCCAAGATTTAATTTTAAATGATTTAGATAATAAATTGGGTTATTTTTATTGCCTTTATGTATGTATAAATTTAATAGTATTAAGAGAAGATAAAAATACTTATTTCACCCAAGTT
>NZ_JANQDC010000045.1:0-2610 GCF_024723695.1 Campylobacter sp. S4:11
AATGTTGCTGGTGTAAATGCTGACAAAATACAATCAATAGATGTTGATGCTAAAACAAAAGGTTCTATGTATTTAAATGCTAGTGGATATTATTATAGTCCTGATTCTTTTAAAGTGTTTAATAAAATAAGCAAAAAAAATGGTAATTTTAAGGTAGATAAATATGTAGGTATAGGTTCTGTGCAAGACTGGTGGTATTTTGCTAAAGGGTGGAATGAAAACAAAGAAGGTTTTAGAGATACAGCTAGTGAGTATAGATTAACCGCTAATATCGATTTTAAAAAGCAAAACTACGCTAATTACTGGTTTGACTTAAATGGTGATGGTAAAAAAGACGCTAATGAAATTACTAGTATGATAGTTGGCTATGATAATAAAAATTATTTTAATAAAATTTTTGATGGTCAAGGTTTTACTTTAAGTAATATCAATATAGATACAACAAACTTAGAAAATAAACCAAAATATTTAGGAATTTTTGGCGTATTAAGAGCTGCTACTTTAAAAAATCTTAATGTTGATTATAATCAAGGAAGTATCATAGGTTCAAACGATGGCATTATTTACGCAGGCGGTATGGCTGGTATGATTATGGATGGTAGTGATGTAAGTAATATCACATTAAAAGGTATTAAAGAGATAAAAGCAGAATCAAAAAATCATATTAGTTATGTGGGTGGTTTTGCTGGCATTATTGCAGATTGGGGTGGAGATTTAGATGATTGGGATGGTGTGAATTGCTATGATGATATTTGGTGTTTCATGAAAGGAAGCTCATTTAACAACATAGCTCTTAAGGATATAGGTAAGATTTATGGCAAAGGTGATTTAGCCTATGTAGGTGGCTTTACTGGGGGTTTATGGTCTGGAGTTTATAATTATAGCAATATAGGACATAAATTTGATAATATTGTTTTACATAATATTGATAGTATCATGGCAGAAACAGATACTGAAAGAGCGAGAGTTGGTGGTTTTGTAGGACTTATTTTTAATTCAACTCAAGGAGATTTTAGCGGAGATAGAATTAATGAGTTTAATCACATAGTATTAAATGATATTGATTTGATTCAAGCTAAAAATAACGGAACTTATGATTGGGGCCCTCCTTTTTATATTAAAGATGATGCTTTTGCAGGAGGGTTTGTAGGATATTCAGATGGTCAAAATTATTACTCTAATATAGTTTTAAACAATATTAAAAACATTCATAGTCAAAGTATTGACAAAGCAGAAACAAGCTATGCTGCTGGTTTTATGGCATATTCAGCAAGCACAGGGCAAATTTTTTCTAATATAGTTTTAAACAATATAGGTTCTATTATAGCAGATGGAACAGATTATATGGATGGTAAAACAAGAGCTGGTGGATTTGTTGCTGTGGACGGAGATAAAGGTAGAGATCAGTTTAAAAATATTTATATATTCTTTAGTCCTAATGCAAAAATCGAAGCAAATAGTGATGGAACAAATGAATATGCTGGACTTTTCCATGCTATTTCTAAAACAGACTCTAAACATGAAAATATTTTTATATATCATCCAAATATAACAGAAAAAGGCACTATTGCGGATACCACTAAAGGATTTCAAAAGATTTCATACAACAGCAGTGATCATGATAGCAAATACACCGAATTTAAAAATCAAATTAATAAGGATCTAAAAGATTATGGCTTGCATGAAAAAGATGGCTATTTTAGTTTCAATACTAATTTTGAAGTAAAACCAAGTGAAAATATCTTTAGACCTGATGTAGAAAAGATTAAAGATGAAACAGCCACTTTAGATGAAAATGATTTAATTAGTGATGATATATGGGATTATATTATAAATGATATTGATAAAATTCATTATAATATAGATATTAGATTATTAGCTAAATTACTAAGTGAATATAGCAATATATCAAATAAAACAGAAGATGAGCAGGTTAAGTTTGTAACCACATACTTAGGCGTAAAAGAAAATGATGCTAGAGCATTATTGCAAAGCTTGAGCTTCTTAAATGCATACAAAGATCATGATATAAACAAAGCTAAATTTACTAATGAAATAGTAAAAACTAACTTTGCAAATTCTTTCAAAAATGCTGACACTAAATTTACAAACTTTAATAATAAGAAAAACAAACTATATAACGAGCTTAAAGTTCTTAATGAAAATATAGTATCAAAAGGATTTAATCTTGAATACTTACTTGAAGTCAATCAAGAACAATTAGCTAAAGCTATAAAAGCTTATAATGATTATATAGTTTTAATAGAAAAAGGCTTGAAAAATGAAAATGATCCTGCATTTATAAATATCAAAAATACTATCATAAAGCTTAACAATGAAGCTAAAAATCTTTATGCACAATTGCTTGACTATAAAGGCAAGCTTCAAGATTTTAAAGATAATAACGAATTTAAAAAAGTTATCATAGCTGGAGATTTTAAAACCATTCCTTTATTAATAGCTCCTGATGTTAATAGACCTATTGATGGAGGTGGTGAAGATGGTGACTATGAAAAAATCTCTCGCCAAGTAGCTGATTCACAAAAACAAACACCTGTTTTTGAATACGAAGAAGAAGAGATTGAGGAAGTTGAAGAATCTGCATTTAAA
>NZ_JANQDC010000046.1:0-2403 GCF_024723695.1 Campylobacter sp. S4:11
GCTTTTATTTTTTACATTATTGTTTGTATATACATTAATAGAACTATCTTTAGAAAGATGAATAGCTTCTTTAGCACTTAAATAAGCTTTAGTATCATCTTTTAAGATAAAGCTATAATGATCAAAGTTATTAATAGTATTTGCTTTTATATTTGTATTTAATACTAAATGATTATTAGTGCCACTTTTATGCATTAGAGCTTTTGATACAAAGTTATTATCTTCTTTAGTTTGTAAAAAGCTACCTGCTAATACATCTATATGAGTATTATTAAAAATATTAGTATTGCCACTTAGATATAAGGTATTATTATAGCTTTTATCATTCTCACTATATACACCAGAAGCACTTATAAATATAGCTTTGTTGTTTTTATACTCATCTATATTTAAATTATTTATATGAGTATAATTATCATGAGTATTCTTAGCTATACCTGCACTAATTACTACTTCTCCTTCTCTTTTATCAGAAGCTGTACCTAGGGCTAAATTATCAAAGATAAAAGTATTATTAGCACTTTCATTTTTAGCATTAATAACATAAACATTAGAACTAGCTGCACTTGAATAATCTTTAATATTTAAAGTATTATCATTAGCATTTTCATTCGCTCTTAAAATGATTTTAGAACCTTTATCTATATTAGAAGCATTCGATAAAGATTGCACCATATTATATTTTATAGTGTTTTTTTCTAAATTATCAGCTTCTATAATAGTAGTGAGATTTCTACCCGATTTTACATTATCTAAAACTATACTATTAGCATTAGCACTACTTGCATAATAATCTTTATTATCCAAACTAACCTTACTAACCCCATATAAATATAAAGGCATAGCTATGTTTGAGTTTTTAATAACAATGCTATTATTATTTGCTTTAGAACTTAGAGTTTGTGCTGCTGTGATTTGAATTTTATCTTGATGGTTTTCAACAGTAATGCCTTGGGTTAAATCCCCATTAATATGAATGCTATTATTATTAGCTCCTTTAGTAGCTACCCCACCATAAAGATTAAACTCATTTTTACCTGTAAAATTAGAATTAATTTCAAAAGGCTTTTTAAGATTAATGCTAATACTATTATCATTAGCTATACCATTATTAGTTATACCTGCATAAAAATCTAAAAGAGCTTTTACTTCTATATTGGTATTTAATGCTAATAAGGTTTGTAAATCTTTTATATCTATGGTGTTTTTATAAGCATTACCTTGTATGATTTTACCCCCATAGATTTCTCCTACTAATACAGCATTATAGGCTAATGGAGTATTTTTAGTATCTACTCTTAAATCTAGTTTTAAATCATTGATTAATACACTATTATTACTTACTTCATAGCTTTGATTATTATTAACATCCACAAAAGCCCCTCCTAAGTGAGTAGCAGCTGATGTTGAATATGCTCCACTTGGACCATGTACTAATAAAGAAGCTCCATCTATAATAACTTTATTATTTTTAGCATTAGCATTATAGGTAATGGCTCCTGTTACATGAGTCATTCTCTCATCAAAGATATTACCTCCTAATGCACTTTGTCTATAAGGGGTAGTATGAAAGTCTATCTTTACGCCTTTATTTAATATAACTGTATTATTATTAGCATTAGCATCCACGCCAAAAGCACCTAAGATATAAGGAGCACCATTTAAAGGTAAGGTATAGGTGTTTTCAACACCCATATTTACATAGGCATCTTTTAAGAAATTTAAAGTATTATTACTTACTTCACCTTTTCTAGCTATGGCTGGAGTGATTAAAAAATTATATTTATTATCTAAGCCACTAGCTTTAGGATTAATTACTTCTTTATCGGTAGGTTTTAAATAATATACTGAAGATAATTCCCCTGCTTTTAATACTAAGGTATTATTATTAGCTTTAGCATTAAAAGTATAAGCAGAAACTAAAAAAGGTATATAACTGATTTGATTTAGGGTAGTATTAGCTGAGTTAGAACTATGAAAGCCATTAACTACAAAAATATCTTCTTTAATACTTGGAGTGAGTATGTCTTGCTTAAAGTATAAATCATTCATTTTTGCATGAGCTTTATCTTTAGGATTATCATAGATTAAAGTGATATTTGAAAGATTTTTATTGCTAGCCATTTGACCATAGAAGTTTTTACCACTTAAGAGTTTATAAGTATCAAGATTATAATCATATACATCATTATTTTCATAATGGTGTTTTTTAATTATATAAGCATTAGAAGTTTTATCATAATTTGCCTGGGTGGCAGCTTCTAAAGAACTTAGTGAAAAAATAGTAAATAAAGAAAGTTTTAAAAGATTGGAGTTTTTATAGTGTTTTAAAGAGTTTAAAGCATTTAAGCTAAAACGAAAATTATCGTATCCCCCCCCCCGTGAGGTGTTTTTTAGATAAAT
>NZ_JANQDC010000047.1:0-2239 GCF_024723695.1 Campylobacter sp. S4:11
GGCCAAAGGCTGATCTTTTTCAAATAATGCTTGAGTGTTTTTTAAAAAAAGTTCATTCATTGGGGTTACCTTGGTTATTTTTTTGTTCTATATCGGCCAAAGCTCTTTCTAAAATCATCCTTTGTTGGTATAAAATATCAATAACTTCTTTGATATATCTTTTATGGTTGATGATATAGGATAATGTATTAACAAGCTTTTCTTGATCATTTTGTGTTTTTAAACTTTGTAGTTTTATAAAATTAGGCTCGTTTGCAAAAATTAAAGTATAGAGTATATCGCTCATACTTTCCCAGTTTTTTTGTGAAAACAATAAAGATTTAAAAGTTTTGATGTATTCTTGAGCAAGATTGATTTGAACATGATCAAGTTGTTTAAGAGCATCTTCTAAAGTATAGTTGTTTGCTATAAAATTGATTTGCTCTATAATAGGGTTTAATTTTGTTAATATTAATTCACATTGGGATGCAAAAATTTGGTTAATTTGGATGTGATTTTGCAAGGTTGAAATTGTAGATAAAATATATTTTTTATAATCGTTTGAAAGACTTACAGAAGGAAAGTTTTTATTTGTGTTTTGTTTGTTTAAAATTTCATCACAAAGTTCTTTAAAAGATTTTTCTATACTTCCTTCTATCCTTGCTCCACCTTCTGTGGCATTATAAGTGGTGATAAGGTGTTTATTATTTTGTATATCTTCCTCATAAGCTTTTTTATAAAGTTCCCATACACAATGGGTGTAAACTTCTTCTTTTCCTCCATAAGCTAATGTTTTTATGGGTTCATAACGATGTGTATCTGTTTTTTCACCTAGTAAAAATTCTTTAGGATGAGAATTTAGGTTTTTATCATAAGCTAAATCTTGCCCTATTAAAATGATATTTGTATAGCCTAAACCTATAGCAAAATGGTATAAATAATTAGCTACGCTTGAAAATTTTGTATCTGTATAGCCATAATCATCAAGCTTAAAACTATGATTAAAATTACTAGATGCTAGGGTAATAATGATGTTTTTTTGATGATCTTGTAAAGTTTGGATGATACTAGGATTTGTCGTGTCTGTAAGAAGAAAAATTGCATTATTGTCTTCATAATAATCTTTAAAAAAAACATTAGAATCTATACTTTTTTCAATACAACCAATATAATCAGGCTTGATATTGTGTTGGTGTAAGATAGTATAAGATCCATCAGCACAAAATATAGTAACTTTATTTTGAATTTGTTTTAACAAAGGGAGTTGTTTTATAAGACTAGGTCCACTTGCTACTATAATGGCATTTTTGCTTTTAGATTGGTGTTTTGTTAACAACTCTTTGGTGCTTGGATTTGTTAGCATAGGATAGAGATTTTTTGTGAAAAATTCTAAACCTTCTAAACAAGAAGAGCTTGAATGCATAGCATTTTTTATATGCTCTAGTGCTTGAATGCATGTATTTTCTATGTATTGACTAAAATGAGTTTTTTTGAATGAAAATAGCGTAAAAATTTCATGGTAAAATAAAATGTTTTGACTTAAAAACATCATCTTAGCATTTGAAAGATGAAAGTCTTGAGTGTGATAGATTATAAGTTGGTTGTTTTTAAGAAAATTACTAAAATCATTATTTTGAAGTATGTGATAAACTATCTCTAGATCATCTTCAAAGATAATAATGTATTTTAAGTTTTCATTTTTAAAAAGTTCTAAGATATACTCTCCTATACCATATATAAAAAGTATAGGGTGGTTTGAATAATTGTTTTGAATATTTTCTAAAAAAAGTTTATTTCCAATAGGTTTTTTGTGATTTTTGCAAGTTAAAATTTTAGTTGCCAAATTTTTTTCAATATTTAAGATATTTTTTTGTAAAAAATTCATTTATTTTCCCTTGAAATGGCACTATAAAAATTTATCAGTGTTGATTGAAGAATTTCAAACCACTCTTCTTGTTTTAAAATCCACAAGATCATTCTTGTTTTTTTATCTTCTTGGCTTATTGCTGGCATTAAATAAATTTTTGCAAGTTCTAATTCGACATTTTTTAACGCAGGAACTAAAACTTCTCCTAATAATGCAAAATCTTTTTCAAATGAAATTTTAAACTCATGAATTTCTTCATTAAACTTTAAAATTTTTGAAAAATCCAATTCTAAAATACTAAAACTTTTTTTGATATCAGAAGTAATGTCTTGTAAATGGTCTTTAAAATTTTGAATTTGATCTAATATATTTGTATTTAAAACCCCCCTCAAA
>NZ_JANQDC010000048.1:0-2128 GCF_024723695.1 Campylobacter sp. S4:11
GTGGCTTTAGTGCTACTTTATTTGGAGAAAAAAGAAAATAAATTGATAGTAAAACTAAAGAAAAAATCTATACAAGTAGATATGGCTATATCAATTATATTTTAGCCATTAGAGGAATAGAGCCTAAGGAAGTCAAATAATGAAAAAGTTTCTTGCACCTAAAAAGATTATCTTAGTATTTATTACATTATTTGGAATTTATCTACTTGGAATCCCACTTTATTATACTCCTTATGAATTACAACCAAGTTATTGGAAGTTTAAGGAAATATGTGAGTTAGATATTACACCGCCTTCTAAAAAAAGAACAGAGAAAGCATTAAAATTATTTGGAGTTAATCCTAGTGATTTACAAAATAATTTAAAACTTGAGAATAATAATTATATTGCACGATTTAGATATGATACTGAGAGAATAAAAGCTCAGTTAAATATTAAAATGGATTTGGAAAAAAATATAATAGAAATCAATGAATCAGGCTCAATTTGGTATGATTGGAGACCCATGATATTAGGCAATGAAGGCAATATGGATTTTAGAGTTATGTGGAATAATTATATTACCTGTGGTAATATCTATATTAAAGAGATGCCAGAATGTTTTAAAGATAATAAGTTTATCTGTAATTTTAAGGAGGCAAAATGACAAATAAAGAGATAGTTGAAAAACTACGAGATAACGCTGAGTTAGCATGGGCTAGCTATGGATATTTTCACTATTTTTTAGAACAGCAAAGTAAATCTCACTTTCTTGTAATGCAAGATAGGCAAGGCAATGAAATTAGAGACGCTGACAATAAACCTAAAATTCAAGAAATTTACATTACGGATATTTTGAATACAAACTATAAAAATCATAGAGTTGTTGAATTTGTTCAGTTAGATAAAGAACAAAAAGAAATTACTATCAGCAAGCTCGATGGCGACTTCTCCCCACTCCAAGCCAAACAATTCTTAGAGAGATATGATTTATTAATCCATCAAACAAATACAGAGTCAAGCTTTTCTGCTACTTTGTTCTATGATACACACAAAGATGGTTTCGTGGTGTGGTTTAGGGAAACAGAATGCGGATTCTAAAAATACTTTATATTTGTTGGATTATATTATGTGTTGTAGGTTGGTTTATATCTCCTATTGTTGGACATAATCCAAATAGGGTTGAGGAGTTTTTTATAATGCTTGGTTGGATAGTCTTTCCACTAATGATAGCCAATCTATGGCTTTTTGGAATAACAAGAATTAAAAAATATTTAAGGAATTTTTTAATATTGTTTTTATATTACCCTTTGGCATTTGCTCTGTTTTTGGTGCTAAATTAACTTTAGGAGACTAAATGAAAGAATTAATCAACAATCTAAGAGACTATGCCGAGTTGGCTCAAGCAAGTTATTTTAACTTTATGTATATCAATAACGATGAGCGAGAAATGGATAGTTATAAAATAGGGCAAAATAGATTCCCTAAAGATAAAGACAATATAGAAAATTTAGAATATACAAAGACCTTATCTAAAAAATATAAAGATTATTTTATTTATGATGATTCCATTGCACTATATCCGACACTTAATGGAGAATTTGGGGAGATTCAAGCTAAAAACTTTGCTAAAAAATATGAGATTAAATTCCACCAACCAAATACGGCTTCTGGCTTTAGTGCTACTTTGTTTTATGATAAAGAAAAAGATAAGTTTGTAGTAGGGTTTAGGGGGACAGAGGGACTTTGGAGTATGGATACTTTGGCGGATATAGGGCTTACCTTTGGTAAGGGCGATTTTCAACTTAATGCTTTAAAGCAATTTTTATTAGACATAGCACCTATTTTAAACAAAGTAGATTCAAATAATATTATTTTTATAGGGCATTCTTTAGGCGGATATTTAGCAGTTATAGCAATGCAATTTTGCGATACTATTGATAGGAGCTTAAATACACAATTTAATGCAATCAAATTTATGGCATCGCAAGTTTATACTTTTAATTCTCCTGCTATTGATGAGATTGATAATATGCTAATGCGGGCTTTGGCAGCATTATTAGATAAAAATATTATGGAGCAAGTCTTAAATCCTCAAAAAGTATATTGTGTCTATGACAGCGGTGGTATAAATATCATCGCTTCTGCT
>NZ_JANQDC010000049.1:0-1854 GCF_024723695.1 Campylobacter sp. S4:11
AGCAGAAGCGATGATTTCAATTTTACCATTATCATAAATATGAGTGATTTTTTCTGAAACATCTATAGTGTATTTTCCTAAAAGATCTTGCATAATTTTTATAGTATTAGGGTTGATAGCTATATTAGGAAAATTCCAACCATAAATACTAGGAGCATTAAAAGTATAAACTTCGTTAGGGCTAAAAGATAATTTGTCTTTATATTTAATATCGCAATATATCAAAGCCATTTGAGCTAAATACCCACCCAATGAATGTCCTACAAATATAATGCTTTTGTGTTTATTTTTGATTATTTTATTTACTTGTTCTAAAAATTCTAAAAGAGAAGAAGATTGGAGATTGCCATTAAGAGATAAGACTAAGTCTTGGGTTGTATCTAAAGCAGTTTCCCATGTCGCTTTTAAATCTTTAAAAGAAACTTCAGTTCCTCTAAATCCTACAACAAATTTATCTTTTTCTTTATCATAAAACAAAGTAGCACTAAAACCACTTAAAGTGTTAGGCTGATGAAATTGAACTTCATATCTTTGAGAGAAATTCCTAGCTTGTAATTCTCCAAATTCTCCATTTAATTCACCTTTGCCAATAAAACTATATTCTTGTCCGACCTTTTCTTTTCTTCCAGCTATATTTCCGTTATAACTTAAACTTACAAGCTCATTTAAAGTAACGATAGTTTCATTTTCTTGTAATATACAACCTTTTAAATCAAAATAAAAATAACTAGCTTGTGCAAGTTCTGCATAATCTTTTAAATTATTGATTTGAGTTTTCATTTTTATTTCTTTTAATTAAATAAATTATTGCAAATATTATAATATGCATCACAATAATAATTAAGCACAGCTCAAAATTACTATTATTTCTATTAATCAGTAGTAGCAACAAATAGCAACAAATAGTAACAAATAGTAACAAATATATTTTTTGTATTTCTTGCTTTTTTATAAATCAAACAATAAAAATAAGGCAACAATGGAAAAAGATATAACACAACAAGAAAAAAGAACATTTCAGTAAAAGTTGCATCATATGCCATATAATAACCTAAAATAGCCCCAAATCCCCAAATTATAATCCAAATAATATATAGATTTTTTAGTATTATCACACTACTTCCTTTTTTGTTGAAATTTAAATTTTTATTAAAAAATCAAAAAAACCAATCTATACAAGTTTAGCATAATTTTTGAGATTGTTAATTTGAGCTTTATTACTCATTTTTTAAATCCATATAGAAAATAAAAAGATATAAAAAAATGTATAAAAAAATACAAAATAATAAAGAAAAATAATAAGAAAGTTCTTTTCTAAATTTAATAGATATTATTAAAAATAATATTGTATAAATACCTAATATTGTTACATAATTAAAAAATCCCCCCGAGATAAAGAAAAATAAAGAAAAATAAAGAAAAATAAAGAAAAATAAAGAAAAATAAAGAAAAATATTTTTGGATTTAATAGTTTCTTGTAGTGTTAAATATGATATGTAAGGTAACAATGGATAAGAATATATAAAAAATGCAATCTTTAACATATCACCAAAAAATTCTATATCACTAAAATAAGCATATAAAGAACTAAACAAAAAAATAATTCCCCAAAACATCCCCCAAGCAATGTATATTTTTTTTAATAAACCCATTTATTTTCCTTTTTATATTTTTAATAAAATTATCCTACTTTTTAAAAATCAAAATATAATTACACTAGGAACCATTCCAACCATAAACACTAGAGGCATTAAAACTATAAACTTCACTGGGACTAAAAGATAGCTTGTCTTTATATTTAACATCACAATATATCAAAGCCCCACTTAAAGTGTTAGACTAATGTTTTAAAAT
>NZ_JANQDC010000050.1:0-1717 GCF_024723695.1 Campylobacter sp. S4:11
ATAAGAACTTTAACCTCTTATTATCCTACAAATGAAGATGTTGAGCTTATAAGACAAGCTGGGCATGTTATTTTAGGCTCAAATACTGATATTATACTTTATCTTATTGATAATGAAAAAACTTTTATAGGACATAAAACTTATTTTTTATTTGACAAGGAAAGATTTGATGCACTTGAAGATTTTTTATTTTTTCTAAATACTCGTTTAGAAGAGGATTTTTTGCAAAAAGATATTCATAAGTTTGATAGCTTTGATGTAGTTAGAATTGGAACATATGCTAATGTTCTAATTACCTATAATCGTGCATTTACTGATATATATTTAGACGAATTTCCTCAAGATATTTGTAATTTAAATACCCCTAAAACTATGACAATTTTAAATGGTATGAGTCAAATTAACATTGCTACTGACAAAGTTTTATTGTTTTTAAATAAAGAATTAAAAATATACACTGATAGTCATTTAAAAATGCAATTAGAAAAAGCGATCTATAATTTTAAGAAACTCAAACTCGGTCAAAAACAAATCAATCAGCTCAATACCCTACAATCTAAACTAAAAGAATGTACAAATGAATGAGATAGAACTTAACACTCAAAATAAAACCTTAAACGAAACAGAAAAAGAATTGCAAATTCTTTTAAAAGATGCAGGTGTAGATGAAATAGGAGAAAAACTACTTAAAGAAGTAGAAGATACAAATAAAACAGAAAACACTACTTCACAGCAAAATAAAATTCAAGCTTTTCAAGGATATACCGGAACATCCAAAGACACATTGGATACCATAATCCAATTCAAAAAAGACCTCGAACCCTACCTACTCCCTTTTAAAATCATCATAAAAAGAGCAGATAATACCCTTAGTGG
This sequence comes from Campylobacter sp. S4:11, assembly GCF_024723695.1. Taxonomy (NCBI): domain Bacteria; kingdom Pseudomonadati; phylum Campylobacterota; class Epsilonproteobacteria; order Campylobacterales; family Campylobacteraceae; genus Campylobacter; species Campylobacter sp. S4:11. Next base: position 877 of record NZ_JANQDC010000050.1, read on the forward strand.
AATTGATGCTTTAATAGAATATCAAAAAACAAAAGATGGTTTAAAAGTTTCTGTAAAAATTGGTTCTGAAATTATTGCTTCACAAATTTTTACAATAGGAATACCGATAATAAGCACAGCAGCCATTACAACTTATAGCGCAATAGCAATTATTACAAGCAGCACCTTGTTAGGTGTTTTAGCAGCCATTAGTATTGTTGGTACTGGTATGATAATTCTTTGGTGGATTAATTCTAAAATAGAAGATTGGTTAAAAGATAGTGGTATTTCTTTTATTGATTTTATAAGAGAATATGAAACTCATTTAAGTTCTGAAGAAAAATATTATCATAACTTAGCACATTGTCATCAAACACAAATTAAAAATATGCAAAGAATTCAATTATATTATAATGGTAAGATTTCAAAAGATTTAAAAAATTATTACTATCCTTTTTATGATGTTAAAAAAACGCCATCTTTACTTAATGAAAAAAGCTTACTCAAAAGCATATCAAAAGATTATAAAGCATTAAAACTAAAAGATACAATAGACAATATTCACATTAACTCAGAATTTTATCTATTAAAAGCTTTATATTTTTGTGAAAGTTTTACAAGTTTTAATCAAAACAATCAAGCCTTATTTAACGAAGAAAAATTTCCTTATCATTCTAGCTTTTATACTATATTCTTATTGCACAAAGATAAAATCACAAATACTTACTTAAATGCAAGAAAAGAACTTTATAAAAGCGTTATAGAATTTAATTATTCTCAAAATAAAACCTTACTTGAGAATTTAGAGAAAAACGACACCAAAGAAGATTCTAAGCTATTACGCTTTTATAATCTTTCTTTT
>NZ_JANQDC010000051.1:0-1653 GCF_024723695.1 Campylobacter sp. S4:11
TAAAATTATAGATTGGGTGTATAGTATTTTTTGTGAAAACTTATTACTCTTTCCACCAATTGTATTTTTAAATTTCATATATTTAGGTAGATATTTTTCAAAATATGGATTATTTGAAATGATATGTTATTTATCAATAATCATTCTTTTTAGTAGAAAACTAATAAATATTGTTTTACTTCTTCTTTGTAAATTAAAAAGGCTAGAAAATGAGAGATAAAATTTTAAAAAGGGTATTAAAATTATGTTTTTTTACATTTTTTATTTACAACACCGCTTATGCTTTGTGTACTGATGAGTTGAACGATGAGGATTTAAAATTTATACAAAATACAAATTTAAATCAAGTTAATTTTAAATGTAATATAAACAATCAGACATACTATTACAACAATCTTACTCGAAAAGAATATTTACAAAACTTAGAAGAACTTAAGGCGATTTATTTTAATCTGAACAAAGAAGAATTAAAAACACTAAGCTATGTCATCTATCTTAATGAAGCACTTTTTTATCTAAAACTTGATTTGAATTTTTTAAAAAATTTTTTTTCTGTACAAAAAAACGATATTTCAAACCTTGAAAACTTAAGAAAATCTCATTATAAGCAAATAGAAAATATCCTAACATTAAATCAGAAAAAAGAATTACAAAACTTTTTTGTTTTAGCAGATCAAATTTTACATAAAAACGAAATTGCAAAAGATTATATTGATATTTCTTCCAATCTTATAGAGCAGAGCAAACTAGAAAATAAAGAAATTTTAAAGTATATTGAAAATTCAAATAAAGATATCTTCTCTCTTAAAAATATCAATCAATTAATCTTTCTTTATAATACAAATTTACTTATAAATGAAGCTAAAAATTATCCACAAAGATTAGCTCTTGCTTATGATAAAAATGAAGCATTAAAACTTTTAGAAACACTTTTAGAAACAATGAATAAAATTTCAAATAAAGAAGATAAACTTGTGCTTTTGCAAAATGCTTTAATTACTTACGATAAAGCAATATCAAGCTTAAATATTGATTTACCATTGAATGAACAAAAATATAAAAAAATAATCAAAAGAAAAGAATATATTATTTTAATGGGACGATTTTTTCAAAGCGATGCGTTTACTTATTTTAACACCAATCTAAAAAGAAAATTTGATTTTAAAGATGATTTTATTCAAATTTTTCCAAAAAGAACGAGTGAAATTTTAAAACTCATTGCAATTTACAATCAAACAAAAAAAACTTTAATGCTTACAAAAGAAGCTTTAAAATATAAGGAATAAATATGTCAGATAAAGATGACTTAATAATACCCGAAGAGATTAGACAAGCTTGGAATGAAATAGAACCTATTTTAGATTATGGAAATACTATTTTAGAAACTTTCAATTCTTGCGGATTAATTTGCAAAAAAATTCCTATTACTGGCGATATTATCAATTTTATTTTGGTTTGGGATGAAGAAAAAAGCGTAAGCAAAGCTATAGCTAATTTAGGAATAGATAGAATGGCTGATTTAACAATTATCATCTCCACCATTATGGATTTAGGAATGACACTTGATAACATAAAAAATATTGAAAACCCTAGAGAAGAAGCAAAGAAATTTGCTTTTAATTTAATTGACTCCTTTACAAGTAATAAAACTTA
>NZ_JANQDC010000052.1:0-1628 GCF_024723695.1 Campylobacter sp. S4:11
TTCTAGTTTCCATACATTAACTATCAAAGAGCATAATTACATTTGTAAAAGCAAACATTCATAGATAACTCCTTAGTTTTTAAAGATCTAGTTTCAAACTAGATCTTTAAAGATATGTCTATAACTACTTATATTAATACTATATAATCTAATATATTTTTATATTGTTTTTATTTACTTTAAGAATTCTTATATAAAACTATGCTATAATACAAGCCATAGTTTTAATTTTAATAAGGAGAATTCTCATGAAACTAGTTAAACTTAGTTTAGTAGCAGCTTTAGCTGCAGGTGCTTTTTCAGCAGCTAATGCTGTTTCACTTGAAGAAGCTATAAAAGATGTTGATGTATCAGGAATGATGAGATACAGATTTGAATCTGATAGAAGAGATACTGGTAACACAATTGAAGATGGTTACAACAACTCTAAAGAAAACAAACACAGATTTAAATCTCAATTAAACTTCAAAGCAGCTTTAGATGATAACTTTAAAGCTTTTGTTCAATTCCAATACAGCACAAATGAAGCTGGCTTTGGTACAGGTAATCAAACAGTTACAAATAAAACTTTCAATGTTCAACAAGCTTACTTAGAATATACAAATGAAGCTTACGCTACAAATGTAACTTTCGGTAAAATGGAAGTTGGTTCTATTTGGACTGATGACTTAGTAGGAACAGGGGCTAAAGTAGTAAATACTTCTATCGAAGGTTTAACTTTTGCAGGTTATTGGTTTGATAGCTTTAATGCTGAAGATGATGGTGACACTGCTGCTACTTTGAACGATAGAAAAAATAACAACGGACAAACTTTCCCTGTTATCAATATGGCTAAGTCTTCACTATATGGTGCTGCTGTATTAGGTGATTTTGATCCATTTGCATTCCAATTATGGGCAGCTTACTCAAATAATTATGCATTCTTATATGCAATAGATGCTAGCTATAAATTTGCATTCAATGATGCTAATTTCAAAATCCAAGGTCAATATCTAGGAAATAGTGTTGATAGCGATACAGAAAAACGCTTAAATGCAGACAATAGTAACTTCTATGCTGCTCAAATCCAAGCAAATATTTCTGCTTTTGATTTCCAAGCTGGTGTAGTTGGTTATGGTGAAAAAGACAAAAATACTATTGTTGTATTAGAAGATAAAGGTAGAATAATCGCTCCAGGTGAGCAAATTTTCTATTCTCACGGTAGTAGATTAACCGGAGATATGGGTGAAAACTTCTTCTATTTTGCAGGTTTAGGTTATACTTTTGCTGAAACTGTAAGAGTAGGATTTGACTATATCGGTGGTAAAACTGAATATGCAGCAGGTGCTGATACAGATAAAAACGAATATATCGCAAGAGTATCTTATAAATACAGCCCAAAACTTACATTTAGTGGCTTCTATTCTTACTTAACTGAAGATTTCAACAAAGCTGATATTCATGATAGCGATGATCAATTCATCAGACTTGAAGCTCTATATAAATTCTAATTATAAAAGCTAAGCCAAAAGGCTTAGCTTACTATATCTAAAATTATCTCTTCTTTTAATCCTTGTATTTTAATTTCTTTTATTTTTAAATCATTAGGTAAGTTTTCAAGCAAAGCTTCTTTACTATGTATATTTTTA
>NZ_JANQDC010000053.1:0-1565 GCF_024723695.1 Campylobacter sp. S4:11
TTTATACTAGCTCCTTGTATTTCGTTATTAAGCATAATAGGAACATTGTCTGATTTTATTCTTTTAGCATTCTTTGCTTTTAACTTAACCTTACCTCCATGTAAGCATATTAAAGTATTATCTTCTAATATAGGATGCAAACAAGAAGTATCAGGACTTATATCAATATCTTTTATTCTAGGAAGAGTTATTTTTCTTTTTTTAGCCATAAAAAGCCTTGTGGGTTTTTAAACCCACTAAGATTATATTAAATCATAAGGAAAGTATTTATACTGTTTAAATTCTTCTTTATCCAAATTCATTAGTTTTACAATTGCAGCACCTTCAAGATCCCAGGTATCTAAAGGATCCCTTAACCTTGTATGTTTTTTCATATATTTATGTAAAAACTCAATATCTTGTGTGGCTATAAATTCTTTAATCAGTTCATGTTCTTTGCAAGCACATTTGCGTTCTAAATTTAACTTCTTACCCTTAGAACCTATAAAATGTAAAAACCAATCTCTATTGAGTATATCCCTTCTTTTTCTCTCATCTTCTTCTATTAATTCTAGCAAACAAGTAGTATCCATATCTAATAATACTCTAACGCAAAGTTCAATAGCATTTCCCCTGTAATAGCCAATATCCAATCCTGTTTCTAAACGATTTTTTTCTTTTAATAGCATAAGTGCTTCTAAATCTTTTTTAACTATGTTTATATCATCACCACGAGAGTATTTATCTAAAGCAATACATTTTTTTCTATCTTCTATACAAAAAATACAAGTTTGTCTATCTCCAAAAGGAAGTTCTAAAAATATTTTTTCGGATTTCTTGATATCTTCTTCACACTTTATTATATGTTTTGTAAAATACGCTTCATCTTTCTTAGTATTTCTTAACATTTTCTATCCTTTAGGTTTTTTAATTTTATTTGCATCTTTATCTAAATAATGAATGGTTTCTTTACCTCCTTCATCAACATGAAATAAATCTTTTCTGATTTCATTGCTATTTTTTTCAAGAAGTTCTTTTATCTTTTCTCTATGTTCTTCATCTGCAACACCAAGTCTATTTTTGTCCTCTTCTAATATCCAACTATTACTCATCTGTTTGGTTTTTTGATTTCTATTTAACTTGCTTGTTCCAAACTTAGCTTCTGCGATGATATATTTTGGATTTTTATTGGGGTTATAATAAATTCCATCAATTCCTTGATGAATTTTATCATCAAGTCCTTGAACTTTGTTTAAGCTAATTCTTTTATAGCCTTGATTTAAATAATGCAAATGCATTTTAGCTTCGCCATAATTTCCTTTTTGTTTATTGCTTAATTTATCAATGCCATTTAATTTTTGTATCTTTTTTTCCATATTTGCTAAAACTTTTTTAGCTTCTTTTTGTTGTGCTTGAACTTCTTTTAAAAATACTTGTTGTTTATTTACTTGTTTTCTTCTTTGTGCTGCTTTTAGCTTACCTCCTATCCCTTCCCATCTTATCTTGTCCCATTTAATCTTAGCAAGAGGATTAGCTTGTATTTTAGCTAAAGCAAATTTAATCTTATTTTTCTTAGGTATAGCTAA
>NZ_JANQDC010000054.1:0-1499 GCF_024723695.1 Campylobacter sp. S4:11
TGAATACAAATGATTTTGATTTATCAAGCATCCTAGCTTATCTTAGTGGAACCTTAGGATTAAGAAGCTATTTATATGATAGTAAAGTTTTTAGTCACTGTGATTACTATACAATATTTCAAGATAATATAAACAAAATAGATCATGATTTAGAACAAATTTTAAATCTTTTATACAGTGCTTTAGGATTTAATATTGATAGATATTTTGATATCATGCAAAAATATATTCTAAATATACCCAAAATGATTGCTCATCCTCCTTTGAAAAATTTAATCCAACAAAGAAAAAAGAAAAATACTAATGCCATTATCGTTGCAAGCGGACCTAGTCTTATAAAACAACTTCCTTTGTTAAAAGAGAATGCAGATAAAGCAACTATCATTTGTGTTGATGGAAGTTACCCCATACTTGCACAACATGATATAAAACCTGACTATGTTGTATGTTTAGAACAAAATGATTTATCTAGTGAATTTTTTAATAATAATTTTGGAAGTTTTGATAAAAATATTTTGTTTGTAATCTCAGATTCAGCACATGTTAAAACTCTGCAATATCTTGAATCCAACAATAGAAACTATATACTTATTTCAAAAAATACACTTTTACATAAAAATTTTTTACACCTGCAAGATTTTGGAACTCTTGGGGGATTAAATGTATCAACTATGGCATATAGCCTAGCATTAAAACTTGAACACAAAAACATTATACTCATAGGGCAAGATTTAGCTTATGATAAGAATTTAAATTCCCATCCAAAAGAATTTTTACACGGTAGTAATCTAGACACAAATCGCTATGAGATAGTAAAAACTACAGCCTACGGTGGCAATGGTGAAGTTTATACTCATGGGGCTTGGAATACTTATAGGCAAAATTTTGAATTTCTTATACAAGAAGCTTTAAAAAAAGGCGTTATTACGTTCAATTGCACAGAAGGTGGCTCAAGAATCAACTATGCTAAAGAAGAAACTTTTGCAACTATTTGCAAAAGTTTACTTTTAGAAAAAAAACAAACTCTTTTTGAGCCTTTATGTTGTCTAAACACACAAGAGCAACTTAATCTTGCAAAAAACACATATGATTCCTTGCTTAAAATCATATCACTAGCCAATCAAAAAACCACGCAATGTAAAGAGATTTTAAAACCTATTTTAAAACTCATAAAGCAAACAAGCCATCAAATTGATCTTGAAAAAATAGATTTTAAAAAATTATTAAGCATCAATGAAAACATACATAAAATTAAAGAATTTTTAGAAGATGATGATATGCTTATTTTTAACGAAGCACTAACAAGCGCACTAGCTTCTAAAGAAGTTACATTGGCTAAAATTTCAATGATGAGTGCTCACACACAAGAAGAAAAGAAAATTCGTATGGTTATGTGGGTAATTAAACATGAAGAATGGTTAACAACAGTTATTGATACCTTGGAAAAACAGACTAAAACTATGAGTGACTCTTTAATAAATCTAAAAAAATTTATAGAA
>NZ_JANQDC010000055.1:0-1421 GCF_024723695.1 Campylobacter sp. S4:11
TTTGATAGTGCTTTTACTCCTCCTTTGTGGCTTTATGCAGATGGGATAAAGTTAGGGTATGAGATAAAAGAAAAAGTCAAGTTTCTAGATAAAAATGGAAAATTTCAAGTAGTTAAAGATAAGGGAGATCCTACAGCTTATGCTACCATTATAGAAGCTAGATTTTCTGCTGATCTTGATAAAGTAGATGAATAATTAAGACAAGAATATCTTAAAAATAAAGAATGGAATAAGATAGAACAAAAACGGTATGAAGCTAAAGAACCTAATGAATTCAATGATGATTTTTGGGGTTTTGGAATTAAAATGAATTCTGTTAATGTTACAAGCAATAAGATGTTAAAAAATAATCAATATATAGTAAGGGAATATCTATGAATAACAAATTTAATTTTGCTAAATTTGCATTAGATTGTTTCATATGTTTTGGAATTGTGATAATCTCCCCATTTGTGTATTCTATATTAATAAAAAGCGATGATTTTCGGTGGTTATTATATCCTATACAATGGTTATTATATCCTATACAATGGTTATTATATCCTATACAATGGTTATTTAATATTGATACTCATACTATTAACGATATATCAATTTTGATTATTGGGTTTTGTTCTTTGAGTATTATTTCATTTTTTATCATTGGTTTTTTTTATAAAATACATAAATTAAGCTTGTTTTTATCATTGATTTTTATGATTTGTTATGCAATATTTGGTTATTATTTTTTTAGTCACTTATAAGGAAATTTTATGAAGTACTACGCAACAATTTATATCCACCCTATGGATTGGAACATTCCCCATGTCTTTTTAGGACTTACTAAAGGCAAAAGTCCTGATGAGCTTGATAAAATAGATGAACAATTAAGACAAGAATATCTTAAAAATAAAGAATGGAATGAGATAGATCAAAAATGGTATAAACAAATTTATCCTAGTATAGTAGACAATGATTTTAAAGATGAGGGATTTTTTGGCTTTGCTCCTGTTGAATCTACTCCTAGCCATTGGGGTAAAGTGTATGAAAATAATCAATATATACCAAAATGGGATAATAATTTTCAGCAATACATTTGTACAGATGAACGCCCATCTTCTACTTTTTGGCAACAAAATCGCTGTGTGCTTGAAATTTCACAAGAGCAGTATGAAGTCTTGCTTAATGAAATTAAAAAAGAAGCAGAGAAAACAAAAAATAGAAATCCCAATCTACAAAAAGATGATAGTAAAATGATAAATCTTGAAAGCATTAGAGAAAACTTATATTATAATTCTTACCCTTTTAATAGTTTTCCTATCCACAATTGTACAACTTGGCTTTTAAATAAACTTTCTGATATAGGAATAGAAGTTATTAATATTGATGAATGGATTCCAGATTTTCCCATATTAGACAACTTAAAAGAAAATTTAAACACA
>NZ_JANQDC010000056.1:0-1247 GCF_024723695.1 Campylobacter sp. S4:11
AAAAAAAAAGGGGGGGGGGATGTTTGACAGAGAAAGAATAGAGAAAGAATAGAGAAAGAATAGAGAAAGAATAGAGAAAGAATAGAGAAAGAATAGAGAAAGAATAGAGAAAGAATAGAGAAAGAATAGAGAAAGAATAGAGAAAGAATAGAGAAAGAATAGAGAAAGAAAGATAGAGGTTGTATTATAATATGTAATATATAGGTTTGATATTGAAAAGTTGAAGGGGATAGATATATAATATAAGTATTAGAGTTTAGCAAAAAAAGGATTGGGATATTGGTTAATAATATGTGGTAGTTATAATAGCAAGGAGAGTAAGATAAAGGCTTATTAAAACCTTTAGTGTAAAAATTATTTTTGCCCTATGTAAATGAAGTGCTGTATACTTTCTTCAAAATTATATAAATTTATCAACTCATAATCTCCCCAAAACAATGGTTTAAAAGGTTTAAATTTTTCTTTTAGCTCTTCAATCGTATTTGTAAAATTTATATAAGTAGATTCGCCATTTAATCTTGGACTAGATTTTCTTCTACTAAACCATTATCTTTAACATCTCCTGCAACAAATTCCTGATAAGCTTTAGAGCTAATCATTGTCGCGAAAATTATTGCACCATCATTGCATAAATCATAAAATTCTTCAATAGTTTTTTGAAAGTCTTTGTTTGGTAGATAATATAAACTTTGATTTGCAAAAATAAAATCCATTTTTACATCAAATAAATTTTTAAAGCTAGAGTTAGGTGTAATTACGTGAAAATTATTTTCATTTATCCTAGAATCTTTTTTCTAGGTATTTTTTAAACTAGAAACAATATCTATACCATAAGTCTTAATACCCCCCCCTGTTACATCTTGAAAATACTTAGAATGCACTCCATTCCCACAACCAAAATCAAGTAATTTTCCATTTGTTTTACTTAATTTGTATTTTAAGATTCTCTCATAAAATCTTATAACATGTCCATCGGGATATTGCAAGCCATATCCTTCATTGTCATATTTTTTAGTATATCCTGATAATGGATTATCCATTATTTCTCCTTTAAATTTAAGATACAATTTCATTATACAATAAAATAAAAATATTATAATGATTTTTAATTCTTCTTTTAGAAAAGTAATAAAATATATTAAAAATACAAATGCTAATTTAATTTTATGGCGACCCCTAGAGGATTTGAACCTCTGTTATCACACAGAGAGAGTGACGTCCTGAGCCACTAGACGAAAGGGTCAATA
>NZ_JANQDC010000057.1:0-1239 GCF_024723695.1 Campylobacter sp. S4:11
AAGCCACTTCATCTTAGAAAACAAAGAAAAAAATAAAAAGCTTATATTTTTTGACAATGCTTCATCTATGTCAAATCTTTTGCATCTTTATGAGAACAATTGTGATATATTTGTTAAAGATGAGTCATTAATCGATATAGCTTTATTAGAACAAAACTATGATCTAGATTTTAATAAACTAAAAACAAGAGTATTTTTTTATGAAAAACTTCTTTTAGGCGCAAAGGAAGATGAAATTTTTTCTTTCAATGATGAAAAAATAAATTATTATCTTAAATATGATGAGAATAATTTATATGCTTTAAAAGATTTAAACATTACTTATGATTATTATCATTGTAAGATTAAAAACTATGTTTTAGCTAAAAATAGTTTAAATATAAAATTAGAACCTAAAAAGATAAGCAAGCACTATGCTTATGATGATTTAAACCATCAAGATCTAAATTTAACCCACAATAACACTAGCATTATAAACAACACTGCTACTTCAAATTACATCAGCCTTATCATACAAGATGAACATGGCAAGGCTATTGATAATGCTAGCATTAGTATAAAAGGGTATGATCATGAAAAACTAATCAAGCAAAGCGTATTAAAATTAAAAACTAATAAAGAAGGTAAGATAAGATTTGATAGAGAAAAAGACTTCAGTAATTGTCATAGTTTTAAAGTTAGATTAGAAGATAATAAAGCTTATTTAGCCAAACCCTTACAAGATAGCAAAAGAATATTTAATAATTATATCAATCATAAAATAGGACTTATACTTAGGTTTAAAAATAAAGATTATTTTAAATATGATGGTTTTTATTTATATCATTTTAAAGGAAAAGATTTAATAGCTTCTTATATGGCAAGAAGTGGAGTAGCTAAAGCTGATAATTTAAAACCATCAAATAAACAAATTGCTTTTAGTTTTTATCAAGATATAAAAGATAAAACTACCAAGAAAAAAGCATATTTTTACTATGATGATGAAAGTATTAAAGATAAATTTGGAAGCTTACCTGAAGGAAAGTATTATTTTAAAATCAATGAGATTAATTACAACAAACAACCTGATTTTTTAAAAGATTATCCTTTTAGCATAGGTAAGACTTGGGGAAAGTATTGTGTTAGATTATACACAGATAAAGAATGCTCTAAAAGTTTTAAAGAAATAGAAATTTCAAATCCAAATGATGAAAAAGGAAAAAGCAAGAATAAAGAAAGTATGAGTAAGGGGGATTTGTA
>NZ_JANQDC010000058.1:0-1232 GCF_024723695.1 Campylobacter sp. S4:11
GAATTATTCTTACATTTTTATTATGAATTTCATTTACATAAGATAAGATTTGTTCTTGATTTAGTATAGTTGTATTTTTTTCTATTTTACATTGATATTCTAGATTGTTTGGGCTTGTTATATGGTAGCTTTGTCCTTCTGTTGTAGGTATAATTTCAGGTTTAACATAATTATCATTTTTTTCAGCTATCCATAGAGGATTTTTGATTTTTTTAACCTCTTCTTCTAAATTTTCAATACTTGTAGGTATATATTTTGGAATGAGTTTGTTGCCTTTTTTGTTAAAAATGATTTTACCTAAATAAATGCCAAATTTGGGATTATAAAATTTATCAAGTTCACTATCTATTAAGTATCCAATTGACCAATAATTTTTTTCACTAGGACATATATTATTAAAACATTTTATATTAGTATTTACACCTAAATAAAATGCATTTGGTTCTTTTCTGGTTTGTAAAAATTGTTCATATTTTTTTTTATTTGGTAATGGTCCTATGTTATTATTCATTATATTATCCTTGTTTTTTCCCTAAATTTTCCAGCAACAATCCTAGCATCCCTTTCACTTGGTTGTATAAAATATAAAGGAGAATCTGTTAAATTCTTTTTTTTATCTTTTATAGCTACAATCTTTTTTCTACTTTCATAGTAGGTTTTATTTATAAAACATTTTTGTGTTCCATATTCTACACTATCAAAAAGCAAACATTTTTTATTGTAAGCATTAAAAATATCATGATAATTCCATTGTATATACAAATTTACTGTGTTTAAAAAAAGTAACCTTTCTAAGCTATTGTTGGAGTTGATATTTATATGACTAACATAAAAATGTCTAAATTCATGTATGATGGTATCGATGAAATCAATAAAATACGTTTTTGGGTTTAAACTCAAAATATTATTTGTAAAATCATAAGTTCCAGAATCCCCGTTATTAGGATTATTTGTAATTATAGGTAAATCTTTTTCATTTATATTTAATCTTTTGGCAAAGTTTTTTAAAAAATCTTCTATAATTTCTATATGAATGTTTTCATTTTGAATTTTTTTTTCAAAGGTAAGCTTATAAATGGGAGTTTGATTATAAATTTCTGAGGCAGTTGTATAAAATTTCTCTCTTTTTTTTATGTATTCATCTCCATCTTTTACGCTTTTTATAAATTTTTCATTCGCTAAATCAAACCTATAATAAATATAAGCAATTTTTCCGGCAAGTTGAGGGTAAG
>NZ_JANQDC010000059.1:0-1213 GCF_024723695.1 Campylobacter sp. S4:11
AAGTTGTAATTAATCATAAATCTTATAATTACAAGAGCTACTGCTAAACTTATAGTACCTATGATAATTTGCTTAATTAAAGCTTGATTTACAGGATCATTATAAATTTTTTCATCTGCTATAACACAAACATTATAACCTGTTGAAGATTCTTGACAAATTACAGCTTTGCGAGGTGTATTACCATCTTTTATCAGCATAGGTTCTTTTGAGAGTTCTCCTGCTTTTCCTTCTGTAGTTGCAAGATATGTTTTTGCAATTTCTTGGCTTAAGCTATTTTTTGTCAGAAGTGCTTCAGAGGATTCATGAAATAAAATTGTCCCATCATCGTCTAAAACTACGGTATAGCCACTTTGAGATCTTCCCATAGCTAATACATTATCCGAAAAAGTATTTAAATCATAATTTCCACCAACTGCACCTATAAATTTTCCATTTACAACTATAGGATAAGAAAAAGATAAAGAAGGGGCTTTTAAGCTAGGAGCAATGTATGGTTTTGATATAACAACTTTATCTTCTCCAGATGCAACATTTGTATACCAGCTTCTAGTTCTTGGATCATAACCATCAGATGGCATTTGATGATTGCCGTTTGAACGTATCATTGCACCATTTTTAGCAAGACCTACATATAAAACATCAAATCGACTTGCTTCTTTTGCGGTTCTAACTATGGTATAAATTTCCTCCAAACTTGCATTAGGATTTTTTTGGATTTCAGATGCTACAGCCTTTATAGCATCGCTTCTTGAGGCAGTGTAATCATCGAAATTTTTTAATACATCTTGTATTGTTTTTACTTGAATATCATTGATGAGTTTTTGCACATCATGCTTTACTTCAGAATAGTTAAAGGCATTTGCTATAAGTAAAATCGCGATAATAGCTAAAAAAACAAAGAAAGTTAATTTTCCTGTTAAACTTTGTGTAAGATTTTTCATTAAAACATCCTTGTAAAAAGATTATTATGATTATGGGAGTTGAATTATCTTATATTATTTTTAATAAAAAATTGTAATATTTAAATATGAAAAAATTATTTTTTAATAAAAAAATTATGAAAAATAATAAGAAATAAAATATATAGCATTTTGGATATTAAAATTAATACAAGCCAAACTTCTAAAAGTCTGGCTTAGTGTTAAAACTTCTTCTTCCTAGCATCCTCTAAGATATCATTAGCTATTTGATTTACATTGTCTGCAACTAT
>NZ_JANQDC010000060.1:0-1189 GCF_024723695.1 Campylobacter sp. S4:11
CCCCATTATACAAACTCCCACTAATAAAAGGCTTGTCTATATCATCATCTAAAAATGAAATAATAACTTCATCTCCTATTCTAGGTGTATGGTAAAAACCTGAATGATTGCTTGCTACATTACTAGCTACTCTTAAGAATGGACTATGGTGATACATGTTTGTTTTATTATCTAATTCTTCTTGATTAGCATAAAGATTAATCCTTACTTTACTCTTCCATATTCATCTGTGTATATGGTATTTCTTTGATTTTCTATATTAGAATCTTCTCCTATAACTATACCCATGGTATTAATTGGAGGTTTTGGTTTGGATTTAAAACTAGGTGTAAAGGTTAAAAAAGATGGGGTAAGGGTTAAATTATTTGTATAAGATTTGCTTAGATTTAAGTCTTTAATATTTAAATTATCATTGGTATTGATAGTATTAGCTAAAATAGCATCATCAATTAAAATTTGTTCTTTTGCAATAATGGTATATTCTTTGGTGGTTTCTTCTTGAATATTAATTTTAATACTTTCATTTAAACTAAGATGATAAATATTGCTTTTTGCTTTTAGTATATTATTAAGTATAGTGTTTCTTTTTTCTTTTAGGGTAGGGGATTGTTTTAAATTAATATTTTGTGTAAAGGAATACTCACTTTCATAAGAATGCTCATTATAATGTGTATTGGCATTTTGTGCTTTAGTGCTTAAGGAATATAAACTTAAAGGTTGTTTGGAATTATTACTAGAATGAGTAAAAGCATTAGTTTGTATTTGTTTTTCTTTATTGAGTGCGTAAATACAAGTTTCATTAAGATGGTTGTTGATATTAGGATTAAAAACTATATCTTTTATTTTGCCTTTATGAGTATAAAAATCATAAAAATAAATATTATCTTTATCTTCATAAAAATAAATGCCATGATTGTGTGCTAATCTTGTGATAAATTCTAAATCACTTTCATTGTATTGAGAAATCAATTCTTTAGTTTCATATATATGATGAATATTAGAAAAATCAATGTTTTTATTTAGCTTAGTGTTGTAATAGGCTAAGGTTTGTTTAATTACTTCTATTATGTTTGTATGAGTATAAATACGATTTGCTTTATTAAAATCAAGTCTTATTAAAGGAGAATGCAAGTTAAACTTAAAAAAATGTTTATGGTTTAATTGTTTAAAATTTTCTTTTACAATATTG
>NZ_JANQDC010000061.1:0-1115 GCF_024723695.1 Campylobacter sp. S4:11
GGATTATTCTTACATTTTCACTATGAATTTCTTTTACATAAGATAAGATTTGTTCTTGATTTAGTATAGTTGTATTTTTTTCTATTTTACATTGATATTCTAGGTTTTTTGGGCTTGTTATATGGTAATTGCCTCTAGTTGTTTTTATTTTTTTACCAAGAATAGTATCTTCAAAAAAAATCACTTCAGGTTTAACATAATTATAATTTTTTTCAGCTATCCATAGAGGATTTTTGATTTTTTTAACCTCTTCTTCTAAATTTTCAATGCTTGTAGGTATATATTTTGGAATGAGTTTGTTGCCTTTTTTGTTAAAAATGATTTTACCTAAATAAATGCCAAATTTGGGATTATATGTAATGTTGATTTTGTTTTCTAAATCAATATGGTTGAAAAAATACCAATAATTTTTTTCACTAGGACATATATTATTAAAACATTTTATATTAGTATTTACACCTAAATAAAGTACATTTGGTTCTTTTCTAGTTTGTAAAAATTGTTCGTGTTTTTTTGTATCTGGTTCCTTGTATCTCATCATAACTCCTTTATGATACTTTCTTCTATTGCTCTAGCTTCTGCTTCGCTTGGCTGAAAAAAATAAATATCTGGTGTTGTTTTATTTCCAAATTTTTGTTCTGTTTTATTAAAATAAATATATTGATTGCTATAATAAATATAGTGTTGCAAGACATCATTATTTGGCTTTTTTTGGTGTATGTATGCGTGTCGTATTTCGTGTATAATAGTTTTTAACATTTCCTCTGTATTTTCTATATTGTTTATATTGATTTCAATAATAGCTTTGTCTTGATTATAAAAACCAAATAGGCTATTATCATTTGATGAGATAAATTCTGTTTTTATATTTAATTTAAATTGATTGTAGATTTCTTTAATTAATTTTTCCCAATACGCAATAGGATAATTTTTATTGGGATCATAGTTGTATTTTTGTATTGTCTTTTTAATTGTATTTTCATAGTAAATTATATCTTGAAAATAATCCCCATATTTTATTTGTATATTCTTTGTTGGTTTGACTTGGAAGTATATTTTCGCTAAATCAAACCTATAATAAATATAAGCGATTTTTCCGGCAAGTTGAGGGTAGG
>NZ_JANQDC010000062.1:0-1072 GCF_024723695.1 Campylobacter sp. S4:11
ATAATTATTTTGATTTTTTAGGTGGTATAACTTTTATTTTTTTAGTAATCACATTTTTTATACTTCCTTGTTTATTACAAGCTTATTTATTTAAATGTTATAGCATAAAAGAAAAACGCAAAAAATTAAGTTGGTTTATAGGGTTTGTGTGTAATCCTATATTAATGGCGGGTGTGTATGTGATGTATTAACATCTTTAAAGACTATCAAAAATTCACTCCTTATGGTTTGGATTTTAGACTTTATAGTAAGGATTTTATTGCTAAACTTGATTTTAAAGATAAAGCTTATATTGTGCTTTATAATACAGGAGTTTAAATGGGAGGAGATATTACACTTTCTATTTTTTGGGGTTTATTTGGATTTATTCTTGCTTTTACTAATATAAAATTTTATCTTACGACTTTAAGTGTTCTTATTGTCTTTTCTGTTTTAAATTATTGGATTAAGATTAATATAAAAGAATTTGTAAAATCTTATTTTTTAATATCTTTCATTATCTTTTTTATGGCTATTGTTATCATATTTTATCTTAGCTATGATCTTGAATTTTATAAATCGCTTGTATTGCTTGATCCTCCAGAAGTTGAAAAATTATCACCGCAAGAATATAGAGTGCGTAATTATTTTAAATTTTTAACCTTTGCAACTATGTTTTTTTTAGTAATCACATTTATCATATTTCCTAGTTTATTACAAGCTTATTTATTTAAATGTTATAGCATAAAAGAAAAACGTAAAAAATTAAGTTGGCTTATAGGGTTTGTGTGTAATATCTTTTTATTAATGGCGAGTGTGTATGTGGTATATGAAAATCTTTAAAGACTATCAAGAATTCACTCCTTATGGTTTGGATTTTAAACTTTATAGTAAAGATTTTATTGCTAAACTTGATTTTAAAGATAAAGCTTATATTGTGCTTTATAATACAGGAGTTTAAATGGGAGATAGTATTACGTTTTCTATTTTTGTAGGTTCGTTGCTATCCATTGTTATTATCATAAAATTTTATCTTACAGCTTTAGTTGTGTTTATTGCCTTTTCTATTATAAATTATTGGATGAGAATTAAC
>NZ_JANQDC010000063.1:0-1040 GCF_024723695.1 Campylobacter sp. S4:11
TGAATGATCCTCTTGTATCGTTGCCACACCATGATCACAAAACTTCCATTAGCTCTAAAACTATAGGAGTATATGAACAAGGATACAATGAACTAACTTTATCCAACTTAAAAGATAAAGAACAAATCTATCTAAAAGCAGAAAGAGACTATGATGAATTGGTTCAGCACAACTTTACTCAAAGAATTTTAAATGATAAAGATTCTATGGTGGATGGGATTTATAATGAAAGAATTAAAAAAGTTCATACGCAAACCATAGATTTAGCTAAAAATGTCAATGTTGGTGCTGAGTATCTAATAAATGTAGGTTTATCTAAAGACACCATAGTTGGATTATCTAACACTTTAAATGTAGGAGTAGACAACAAGTTAAGAGTAGCTAAAAATTCAAGTGAATATATAGGAGAAAATAAAGACACTGAAATATGCGCAAACAAAAATACCATTATACATAAAGATGAAACTAGAAATGTTAAAGGAAACAAAAAAGAAATTATAGAAGGTTATTACAATATAAATACAAGCAATAAAATACAAGTCTTGAGCGAAAAAGAGATAGATTGTAAAAGTAAAGACAATATACTTTTTACAAGCAATGAATCCATGGGATTTGAAAGCGATAAAAATACAAGTATGGTGGCTAATAATATCACTACCTATGCAAAAACAACTCATTATCTAAAGGCTGATAGTGAGGCAACTATACAAGTAGGAGAAACATTGATTAATGCTAAACCAGATTGTGTTATCATTAAAGCAGGTGGAGTAGAAGTAGTGATAGATTCTAAGGGTCTTGTTGTTAAAGGTGGAGAAATTAAAGCAGAGTAAATATATAGTATTTATTTGAAAATAAATACTATATTTTAAAAATTTGAGAATGCCAAATATTAGTAATACAATAAATAGTATAAAAAATATCGTTATGATTTTTATAGAAAATTTTATAAGCTATTTTTAAAACATCAAGGAATATAAATGAAAAAACCTTTTTATAAACTTAAAAGATTTTATATACCTTGTGGTTTACTTATAGCTTTG
>NZ_JANQDC010000064.1:0-1038 GCF_024723695.1 Campylobacter sp. S4:11
GAGAAACCAAGAACTTCGTATATATTGTTGAATATTTCATCTATATTTTTATCATTTTTATAATATTGTCCATTGCCCAGATGGATAGTTTGTGGAAAATATTGTATTTTTGGATTTAAAAAAATTATTATTATTTCTTTAGCTTTTTGTGATATATAGTAACTCAGCTCCTCTCCTTGAGTGAATATTACAAAGGCACCAAATGCTACCAAAGGTGCTGAATCTGGACATAATATACCAACCAAACTCACAATTCCAGCTGCAATTGCAGTCGCAGAAATACCAACTGTATAAACAATAGTTTCAACCCCTTCAGCTATAGCTTTAATAACTACCGACCTTTCGCCATTAAGGACATATTCTAAAGAATAATCCATAATTTTTAAAGTGTTTTCTGTTGGTTTGGTTATTATTCTTATTTTTCTTGCTATTGGTTCTAAAGTAGGATATTGCTTGGAGTAGGAATTTACGGTGTTTTTTAATCTATCTACAGTATCCCGCAAATATTGAGTTTTATCTTGTATGTCTTCTATATCTTGTCTATTAAAATTTGCTATCCAATCCGGTATTATATCTTTTTTAGCAAGCACAGCATTTTCTATACCTTGTCTATCTTCAGGACTTAAATTATTTTCCGCATGCATTTAATCTTCCTTTAGCAAAATTTATGAAATAATTAAGTTTTTTTGTTACATATATTGTTTCGTATAATTCTTGATCTTGAAATTTTAAATCTGCATCATGAAATAAATTCATTTTTTTATAAGAATTAATCATATTTTCTAATAACTGTTCTTTTTGAGGTATAGAACACATAAGATTTATATCTAAAGTAAAACCAAAAAACAAGATATTATAAGTCATAAAATTAATTTCAAACATTATTTTACCTGGATTATACTTAGATGGTAATTTTTCAATTTCACTCATAAAGACAAGAAACTCATCCACAACATTTAAATAATTATTAATTTCTTTTAAATCAGTGCTATTGGAAATAAAATAAAAATAATTAAGATTATTTTGCATTTGCAAACC
>NZ_JANQDC010000065.1:0-973 GCF_024723695.1 Campylobacter sp. S4:11
GTTTATAAAATTTAGTTTATGTGTTGTTTGGTTAGCTTGTGAAAATTTCTAATTAATTTGTGCTGATTAGATAGGATGTTTGTTATTATTTTATAAAATTTAGTTTATGTGTTATTTGATTGTTTATTGGTTTAATCCTTAAATTAGTTTATTCTTTTACTTATTATTGATTTTTATTTTTAATTTTTTTAGTTTTATGTGTTATTTTTATGGTTTTTTAGGTTTATTATTTTATTTATTGTGGTTTTTATTTAATTGCATCCCTTTTTATTTTTTAATTTATTTTTATTCTTTATTTTTTAATTTTTTGCTATGGTTTTTATTTTTTATGGTTGTTAGTTGTGGGTAATTTTTTAATTTCTAGTTTTTAGTTGTTTTATGAAATTTAGTTTTATATGCTGTTTCTTATGGCTTAGTTTTTGCGTTATTGATTATTGAATTGTTTTAATGGATTATTTGATGGATTGGTTGTTTGGGAATTTAGTCGTTTTAGCTTTAAAATGTTTATGGTGAGTTTGATAAATTTGGGTTTTTTAGTTTTTATTGCTTATATTTTTGCTTTTTTATTAATCTGATAAATTAGGTTTTTTATTTTTTTTAGTTGTTTGGTTAGCTTGGTTGTTTTAGTTATTTTTTATGGCTTAGAATTTGTGTTGTTGGTTATTGAATTGTTTTAATGGTTTATTTGATGGGTAGGATTTATTATTTTATTTTTTGTGATTTTTATTTAGTGGTTTAGTTGGTTTGTGACACTATTTTAAATTTTTATCATTTTAGATTATGTTTATTATATTTCTTTCTCGTGTTTTTTTAATTATTTATAGTTTTTTTCTTATGCTTTTTAGTAATTTATTTAGTTTTATGTTGTTTGGGTATTTGATTTGGTTGTTTGTGTTTTTATTTCTATATCTTTAGTAATTTAATTGGCTTGATTGTTTTAATTTTTTGGCTTTAAAATGCTTATAGCAAGTTT
>NZ_JANQDC010000066.1:0-948 GCF_024723695.1 Campylobacter sp. S4:11
TGCACTATCTTTTGCTATTTTTAAGTTCTCTTGGGTTACATGATCAATTTGAGCTACAGCATCATTAATTTGAGTAATACCTGTAGTTTGCTCTTTAATACTCTCACCCATTTCATTAATAGATTGAACTAAGATATTAGTATTAGCTTCAATCTCACCTAAAGACTTTTGAGTTCTTTCTGCTAGGTTTCTAACTTCATCAGCAACAACAGCAAAGCCACGTCCGTGCTCACCTGCACGTGCAGCTTCAATAGCAGCATTTAATGCAAGTAGGTTAATTTGATCTGCAATATCACCTATTATAGAAGTAACATTTTTAATCTCTTCACTTTGAGCAATTACTTCACTAGTTTTATGGGATACATTTTGCATAGAAGAAGTAATTTCTTCTAGTGCTGCTGCTGTTTCTTCTAAAGAAGAAGCTTGAGAAGATGAAGAATCTGTTAGATTTTTAACAGCACTTTGTAATTTACCACTTTCATCTGCTAATAAAGAAGCAAATTCAGAAGATTGTCTTAACATACCTACGATTTCTTGACCTAATACATTAGTAGTTACTTCAACTCCACCTTTAGCATTTTTAACTTCAGTAGTAAAGTCTAATGCTTTATAGCTATCAAATACTCTATTAATTTCATTCATATTAGAACCAACTTTTTGTTCTAATACATTCAGCATTTCATTTAAAACATTTTTTAATTCTACTAATTGAGGGTTAGCAGGAATTGCAGTAATTCTTGCTGTTAGATTACCACTTTCTATTTCTTTAGCTGTATCTACTGATTGTTCTACTGCTTTAGCATCTTGTTCTAATGCATTTTTAGTTTTAGTGATGTTTTCGTTAATAGCTTTAGCCATAGCACCTAATTCATCATTAGTATTAACACTAATCATAGCTGAATCTTTAGTTTTATGATTGATAAAATCAAAGAAAGAGTTAAGGCCGGT
>NZ_JANQDC010000067.1:0-945 GCF_024723695.1 Campylobacter sp. S4:11
CAATATGGCTCACACAATAGACTGCCTATCTATACGGGTAAAGATTCTCACTCCATAATCCCCCTTACTCAAACTCTTTACTTCTACTCCTATCTTTTAGAATTAGATGCTAACCATAACAAAGTCAAAGATAAAAGTTTTAGTGAATGTATAGAGTATCTTAATCATTTTATGAAAAATATTCAAATATATACAGAAACTTTTGTGTTAAAAAATAATGCTATTAATAATAAAAATTTCGCTCTTAAAAATGGACCTCTTGGGCTTTTAAGAAGCTCTCCAGAAAAAATCAACCATTTTGAATATTTTCTTTCATTAATAGCCACCATAATGCAAGAAACAAATGATATTTTAGAAGAGGTTGGAGATGATTATTATACAAGCTACAAAGCTCCTACCATTAGTCAAATAAAAATCATAGATTTTATTTTAAAGGCACATGAAAAAGAAAAATATATTTTAATTCTTGATAAAAATGATTTTAATAAATACAGAAAAGATAGTTCCTTTGTTAATAATCAAGAAAATTTAGCTCATAAAATTGCCATTGGGGAATTTAGAATTTTTATTGTGGTTTATAAAGATATGAAATGTCTTGAAAATATTAATAATATAACAAAAATATACGGATATAATTCAAAAAGTTATAAAATAAAAGATCAAATTTGGGATGAGCAATATTTAGGTGGAGTTTGTAAAATATCACAAGCTTTGTATTTTAATGGAAAAGCTAAAATAGGTATTATTTAGGAAAATTATGATAGGTAGAGACTTTTTATATTCTATTCATAAAGATAAAAAAAGTATTTATTTGTTTTGTGAAAATAAAAGCATAATTGATTGTCAAAGTATTTATGATGAACTTTATAAATTAGAAGCAACGACAGATTTTACTTTTGAAGAACTTCAAAACTACCAAGCTTATATCTTTTTAAACTCCACCCT
>NZ_JANQDC010000068.1:0-931 GCF_024723695.1 Campylobacter sp. S4:11
ATAAAATGGGCTATAAACAATTTATCGAAAATAATAATGTCTATATAGTCAAGGATAATAAACAAATAAAAGAGATTTGGGAGGATATTGCAAAAGATACGACAATGTTGCCAGATGCGGGAAATGGTATAAAAATGAGAAAACTAGATGATGGAACTATTATAAGATTAAGAAAAACATCTGATTCTGGCGGTTCAGCAATAGATATAGGAAATAAAAAACCAAATAATGTAATTCATAATAAGGCGAAAGAAGATGGTGATTGGTAAAGTAATTCATAAATACGGTTCGTTTTTTCCTGATTTTGATGAGATATTTTACAATTTAGGTTATGATGGTATTTGTTTTGATGAAAAATCAGATATAAAGCTTTTTCTACAAATTCCAAACCTTAAGAAAACAGATATTTTAGAATATTTTGAAGATCACTTTTTAGGATCAATTTTTGAGGATGCATGCGATTTTAATGACTTGGATTGTCCTTTGTTTTACACAGAAGATGAAAACTTAAAAAATTCCATAAAACCAAATTACAATAGTGAGTATGTAAGTATTATAGGGCAACTATTCTTAGCAGGATATATAGACTTTGGGATTACTCCAAGATCGGAAGATAAATATACAAGAACAGACTATCCTACTAATTTATCTTATTATAAAGAAGATAAATATCAAGCTTGGGTGTATTTTAGAGATAATTTCTTTTATACTAATGCATTTTTAAAAGGATATTATGACGATATTTTAATCTATAAAGGCAAAGAATATACAGCAAATACTTTACCCAAACTTAAAAAAGGAGAAACGATCCATAGCACAATGCATAGTGCTGCTTCTTGGGTTATGCCAAGATATTGGAGTGGGTATAATATATGGGTAACAAGAACTCAAAAAGGCACAAAATATCTCCGTGAGATTTTAGAACCTAGAG
>NZ_JANQDC010000069.1:0-841 GCF_024723695.1 Campylobacter sp. S4:11
TTAAATAGTTTGTATATATCTTTAGCATTTTGATATTCTTTTTCATGATTATACTTATCCCAAAAGATAAGCTCTAAAGGGCGATAAGCTAAGCTTATAAAAATAATCAAAGCTATAAGTAAACCACAAGGTATATAAAATCTTTTAAGTTTATAAAAAGGTTTTTTCATTTATATTCCTTGATGTTTTAAAAATAGTTTTTGTGTCTTTTTCTGTTTCGTTTAAGGTTTTATTTTGAGTGTTAAGTTCTATCTCATTCATTTGTGCATTCTTTTAGTTTAGATTGTAGGGTATTGAGCTGATTGATTTGTTTTTGACCGAGTTTGAGTTTCTTAAAATTATAGATCGCTTTTTCTAATTGCATTTTTAAATGACTATCAGTGTGTATTTTTAATTCTTTATTAAAAAACAATAAAACTTTGTCAGTAGTAGTGTTAATTTGACTTATACCATTTAAAATTGTCATAGTTTTAGGGGTATTTAAATTACAAATATAATCTTGTAAAAATTCACTCAAATACATATCAGTAAATGCACAATTATAACCAATTAGAGTGTTAATATACATTCCAATTCTAACTACATCAAAGCTATCAAACTTATGAATATCTTTTTGTAAAAAATCCTCTTCTAAACGAGTATTTAGAAAAAATAAAAAATCTTCAAGTGCATCAAATCTTTCCTTGTCAAATAAAAAAGAAGTTTTATGATTTGTGATATTTCCTTCATTATATAAAAGATAAAGTATAATATCAGTATTTGAATTTGTTGTAACATGCCCAGCTTGTCTCATAAGCTCAACATCTTCTTCTGTGGGATAGTAAGAGGTTAAAGTTTTCAT
>NZ_JANQDC010000070.1:0-829 GCF_024723695.1 Campylobacter sp. S4:11
GACTTGGAAGAAGTGAGAATGTTTTATGGGCTAAGGATAATAAGCAAATAAAAGAAGTAGCTAATGATTTATTAGAGAATGCTCAACATTTAAATAAAATAAAAACAATTATAGATATCAAAGATAAAAAAACTGGAAAAATCATAAGACAAGAACCGATAGAAATTAATGTTTATTTGCTAGAAGATAAGGTGACAAAAGTGCAAATTAGAAGCAATTCTCAAAGCGGCGGGGATACGATAGATATCATCCATAATTTAGAATCAAAAACAAAAATTCATAATTTAAGAGATTTAAGATGAAGTATAAAGTGGTAAATAAAGAGTATATGGATTTTATTTTTCATGATATTCCTTATAAGTTAGGCAAAAAAATAAACAAATACTATGAAATGGAGTTATTTTTAAAAATACCAAATATTAATAAAACAGATATTTTAGAATTATTTGAAGTGGTAATTTTAACAAGTCTTGATATTAAAGCGGAGATGGATGAAACAATTTTTTCTGATTATCTATTCGATTTTTCAAATTTATACAAATTAACTAATCATTATACTGATGATTATGTGGCTATTATAGGACAGCTTTTTTTAGATGACTATATTGATTTTTGGCGTTGTGCATACCATGAAACAGACAATACAAAGGCAAAGACTCCTAATTTATCACAATACAAAAAAGAAAATAAATATGAAACTTGGAAATATTTTAGAGATAATTATATTTATTCTTACAAAGATAATTTAGTGAATCATGCAACAAAAGAAGATTTTTGGGGAAATTCGAGTAATTGGGATATATATAATATCAATGCAATTATTACCCCC
>NZ_JANQDC010000071.1:0-813 GCF_024723695.1 Campylobacter sp. S4:11
CAATGCAAAAAATACTTCAAATTGATTTAGAAAAAAGAAAAGCTTTAGAGAATTTAAAAAATCTAAGCTTATTGGGTTTTGGTGGGGTTATGTTATTTAATCTAAATAAAGATGATTTGATTAAAGATAATGATATTTTTTCTATGCATAATATGAATCATTTTTTACAACTTAGTTTAGATCAATTTTATATACCTAATGCTTTTTTAAATATTTTAGAATTTTTACATATTAAAAAACATATTGATATAAAAGAATCTTTTCATATCAATATCTTAATCAATAGTGATACACTTTATAAAAATCCTTTATTGCAATATAATACAAATAGAACAATTTCTAAAGATGATAATATCATTTATGCTTTAAAAAATACTTCTAGTATAAATCAAGCTTTTAAAAACTTAAAACAATTACAAGAAGTATTATTAAAAGAAAATATATTTTTAAATTTTATAGACTTAAATAGTAAAGAAAGTCTTTTAAGTTTTTATAATCAAATATTAAGCAATCATCATCTTAAAGATTATTTTTATATAAAAAATAATCAATTTTTTATTAAAGAAGATATAAAAAATAAAATTATATTTCACAATATCAATTCTTCTTCTATTATAAGTAATTATCTTAGCTTGTTAAATGATTTTAATACTTTAAGTAAGATAGAACTTATAAATATATTAGAAAGTTTAAGTTTATACAATCTTTCAACTTTAATGCAAACTATACAAAAAAGATATTTAAAACTAGAATATAACTTAAAAAGCTTTGATAAAGATAGTATCTTTTTATCTAATATGATTATGAATGTGA
>NZ_JANQDC010000072.1:0-790 GCF_024723695.1 Campylobacter sp. S4:11
TAAAAATACACCCCACCACTTAAATATAATTTCATTCTATGCTCATCATCGTATTTGTATTGATGTAATGCTCTAGCTGCATCAAGTTTTATATAATACTCATTAGCTTTATTATAAAGTACTTGTAAACCTACTGCATCTAAAAAATGCTCATCTGCTAATCTACTTCCTGAAGCTTTTTCATACCAAGCATAACCTACATCATAAAAAGGAGTAAAATAAAAATTAGTATTTGGTATATTTATTCTTATACCAAAGTTAGCTACTATGGTATTATCTCCATCCCCTTCTCCATTATCATAAGCTCTTACCCCATAAGCTCCACCTAAAGAGGAACTCTCAGAAGAATCTAATTCAAAATTCCCTAATACCTTTTGATAGTTTATATTTAAAGTATGCGTAATATACTCATTAATACTATAATAATTATTCACACTAGCATTGAGTTTTCTAAACCAACCAAAGCCTTTACCTCCACTTTTAGAGGTATCTCCAAATATAGTAGTGCCATCATCATATACTTTACCTATACTTACCTTAGCACTATAACTTAAGGTATTATTTTCAAAGCCTCTAAATAAACCTTCTAAACCTATACTACCTACATTAGAACTTTTATCAAAGGTTAAAAGATCTAAAGTTACATCACTAAGTATCTTATGATAAATACTAGAAGTAAAGTATAAAGATGAATTAGTATTAATCCATACAGGATAAGAAAAGTCTATACCAAAATTTCTTGAAGTACCACTAAAACCTAAACCTTCATAATCTCCACCTAAAGAATAAG
>NZ_JANQDC010000073.1:0-760 GCF_024723695.1 Campylobacter sp. S4:11
ATCAAATCTCTTCACTCTATCTTTTTGAAATTTCAAAATATTGATGATAATTTACAAAGTGTAAAAGGTGCAAGAGCTTTTATTACTTGGACTAGATCTATGCTAGATAATAATTATATATGTTATGTAGATCAGGAAAATTTAGAAAAGAAAATACAAACTTTTTGTAAAAAAAATATAGAAAATCAAAGATATTACGAAAGTATTAAAAAATTTTATAATGAAATTTCTCAACTTAAAAGTATATATAATAAATTAGATTTTTGTTTGGAATCTATCACTAAAAAATTTAATACAAGCATAAAAGGCGATTTTAAATTGATTTATTTTGATAGAAAAGATAGACAAATTAAACTTTTAAAAGCAGATAATGATTATGAAGCTATTGCGATACAAGATTTAGATTTGAGTCAGAAATATAATAATTTTAGTGTGAGTAAATTTTATCCTTTTATTTTTATACCTAAAAATGAAATGAATTCAAGAATACTTTATCATAAATATGATTATGGTAATATCTCACAAGAATATCAAAAAGATAGAAATGAATTTTATTTTAATGTTTTAGCAGGAGAAAAAAGCGATAAATATTGGAGTTCTAGTTATCATAAAATGACTAAAAATTTAAGGAAAATTCATGTCTCTTGAAAAAGTAAAAGAAACAATTTTTGCTTATGATAAAGAAGTGATTGATTGTGAAGTCTTAAGGGTTAAAAATGTTGATTTAACTCATTCTAAAATTTATTTCAAAGGTGTATTA
>NZ_JANQDC010000074.1:0-751 GCF_024723695.1 Campylobacter sp. S4:11
AAATATTATCTCAATAAACTCTCCACTACCATCTTGTGTTTGTATTCTTATCACATTATCAGGGATGAGCTCTTGAGTATTATTATAATCTTCATTGATGTGAGTTTGTGTGGTATTTATATTATCACTTGTAAGTATATCTTTTATCATTTGCCTTAAAATAATCCTTAGTTAAAATATTAAAAGAACATACACCTTCATCATCAAGCCACTCATCTAAACCTTTGGCAATTTCAAACTCAATCCTTTGCATCTTAGCAGGAGCTAAAAAAACTCTATGATGTATAATATTTTCATTTTCTCGATAATCTTGATGATATTCAAAAAGCTCTTTAAAATACCCTGCTCCTAAATCTTTATATTCAAATTCTTTATAAGCACTTTTATAAACTTTAGCAATATTTTTTGGGATAATAAAGATTAATTTTAACAAATGCACACCAAGTGTAATTTTACACTCTTTAAAATCATAATCTTTACTAAAGTCTTGTTTAAGAGTATTTAGTATATTGACATCATTTAAATCAAATAAATCGTTTTTAGATAATTCTAATTGATCTAAACCTTGTTTGTTTTGATATAAAGTATCGTTTAGATATAAATTAGTGATTAAAAGATTATCTTTTTGATATTTATGTTCTTTATAATACATTCTTAACTTAGGCTCTTTTAGCTTTGTTTGGTTTTTGTTTTGTTTGGCTAAGCCATCCTTAGGATTAAAACTATGATCAAATTTAAACTTAGTAGGTAC
>NZ_JANQDC010000075.1:0-749 GCF_024723695.1 Campylobacter sp. S4:11
TCTTTATAACATTAATGAAAAGGGAGAATTTGGTAGCAATGGTAGTATAGGAATAGTTAATGGGGTATTGTTTGAAGATTTATTAAAGCATTTAAGCTATATTACAAATGAAGAAGAATTGCTTTGCGAATTAGAAGTTAAATACCCCCAAAAACTAAATAATAAAATTATATTTGCAAGTGATAATATAGATTTAAATACCTCTTTTGCACCTGGGACTTATATAAGCTTACAATTAGAAAAAGAAAGCGATGAAAAACTAAAATGGGCTTTTGTAGAATGTGAAAGCAAAGAAAAATTAAATTTATTATTACATGATTGTAATGGCTATATTGATGAAAAAAATCTTAAGGTAATGTTTGAAAATGATGATTTGATTTATAATGAAAGCTATGAAGATAATGTTTTATCTTTTTGCTTACCTATAAGTAGAAGCAATGAGCCTAAAGAAGATATGCAAGATTATAAATACTATATAGTTTTATTTGCTTATAGTAGTGAAAAAACTATACCTAATTTAGAAGATCATTACATCATTATAGATATGAGCTTTAGAGTGGGAGTTGGAGATGATGATAGTGTAAGAGAGGGGGTGTTAGGGGGTAAAAATAACACAAACAACAGCAATTTAGCAAAAGACATTATTTATACAAATTGTATTTTTAGCGTATTAGAAGCTATAGATTTTTTAAAAATTTGTTGTAAATTACAAGAGAAAAATAAAACAAATGATAATATCTTTTTTAAAA
>NZ_JANQDC010000076.1:0-741 GCF_024723695.1 Campylobacter sp. S4:11
TTTTGGATCTTTTAATAATTTAGTATTATCACTTTCATAAGCATGGATAGTATCTTTACTAAAAGAAAGATCAACTTTATAATCATAAAGATTGATTTTATCACTTGCTCTTGTATCTTTTTCTACACCTTGTTTTAAATATTCAATAGTAATTGAAAAATCTTTTACTTTAAAATCTTTAATACCATCAAATTTTAAGTCTGCTATACCGTTACTATCTACTATAAAACTAGACTCTTTAAAACCGATTTGATCATTTTTCAATACTTTTATCGAACTATCTGCTAATAAACCACTAACTTTAATATTAAAAGGTGTTTTATAATCTATAGTTTTTTCTTGATCTTTAAAGCTTGGGTAAATAAATATAGGATTAAAAATTCTTACCTTATAAGTTAATTCTTTACTTAAATCTTTACCCATAGTATTTACACTAATAATAGGATTAGTTTTAAATGGATCTTTAGCAGTAATAGTTGCTTTAGCTTCACCACTAGCATTAAATACTGTTTCTTGATTACTTAAAGTAGCATCTCCTTTTATATTCCATGTTATTTTAGAACCTTCTTTACCACCTTTTAAAGTAATAAGAGCATGGTCTAAAATTAAGCCATTAGCTTTTTTTCCATTGATGTATGCGCTAATAGTATCCTTATCACTTTCTATACTTAATTGATACTGATGAAGCTGAATCTTATCTAGAGGGAATTCAGTTTTAGATATAAATGATTTCATATACTT
>NZ_JANQDC010000077.1:0-716 GCF_024723695.1 Campylobacter sp. S4:11
GTAAGAACTTTAACTATTTATTCATTCCTAGATGAAGATGAGGAACTTTCAAGAAAAGCTAGTCGAATTGTTTTAAATTTAAATAACGATATTATATCCTATCTTTTATACAATGAAAGAAATATCACAAATCATAAAACTTATTTTTTATTTGATAAGGAAAGATTTAAAGTTTTTGAAGATTTTTTATTTTTTCTAAATACTCGTTTAGAAGAGGATTTTTTGCAAAATAAAATCAAAAGTCATGATTTTTCACATATTGTTTATTATACATCTTCTTTAATTGGAAACAACTGGGGATTTTCCCATATTTATATTGGAGATCTTTCTAAAAAATTCACATGTAAATTTGATAATTCTAAAACTGCAATAATTTTAAATACAATGAGAAAACTAAATAAAATTACAGATAATGTTACAAGAAGAATTCGTAAAGATTTTTTTTTAGATAATCAAGCTAAAGAGAAGCTAAAAGAAAATATTAATAAAATTTTAGAAAACTTCAACAAGAAGACATTGACAAATCTTAACACTCTACAATCTAAACTAAAAGAATGCACAAATGAATGAGATAAAACTTAACACTCAAAATAAAACCTTAAACGAAACAAAAAAAGACACAAAAACTATTTTTAGAATATCAAGGAATATAAATGAAAAAACCTTTTTATAAACTTAAAAAATTTTATATACCCTGCGGTTTGCTTATAGCTTTT
>NZ_JANQDC010000078.1:0-674 GCF_024723695.1 Campylobacter sp. S4:11
TTTGCTTTTACTAATATAAAATTTTATCTTACAACTTTAAGTGTTCTTATTGTCTTTTCTATTTTAAATTATTGGATTAAAATTAATATAAAAGAATTTTTAAAGTCTTATTTTTTAATATCTTTCACTATCTTTTTTATGGCTATTGTTATCGTATTTTATCTTACTTATGATCTTGAAACTTCTAAGGATCTTGCATTACTTAGCTCTCTAGAAGCTAAAGAATTGTCACCACAAGAATATAAAGCGTATAATTATTTTGGATTTTTGACTTGTATGGCTATGTTTTTTTTAGTAATCACATTTATTATACTTCCTTGTTTATTACAAGCTTATTTATTTAAATGTTATAGCATAAAAGAAAAACGCAAAAAATTAAGTTGGTTTATGGGATTTGTGTGTAATATTATTATATTAATTGCAAGTGTGTATTTGATGTATATATTTATTTAAAGACTATCAAAAATTCACTCCTTATGGTTTGGATTTTAAACTTTATAGTAAAGATTTTATCACTAAACTTGATTTTAAAGATAAAGCTTATAATGTGCTTTATAATACAGGAGTTTAAATGGGAGATAGTATTGCACTTTCTATTGGCTGGGGTTTGATTTTGTTTATTGCTAGTTTTACTACTGTAAGAATTTATCTTATAACTTTAAGTATTCTTATTG
>NZ_JANQDC010000079.1:0-673 GCF_024723695.1 Campylobacter sp. S4:11
TTTACATTCAATGTTTAAAATTGCAAGTAGACTTAATAGTGGTTTAACACGACAAGAAGTAGTGAAAATTATTGAAAAACTACAAAAAGGTAGCAGTGGGAATATTCGCCTTCTGAAAAATAAAAAAGAATTAGATGAACTGTGGCAAAAATTAATAAAAAATGCCACAAAGTTAGAAGAAAAATATATTCCTATAAAAAATCATAAAACGGGACAAATTACACAAGAAAAATTGATAAGATATAAATTGAATGATGGAATTGATATTATATACAGAACAGGTTCTGGAAGTGGGGGAGAAACAATAAATATTTATGGTAAAAATCCAAAGCTCAATAAGACTATTCATATTAAACCATAGGAATAAAAGTGAAAAGAATAAAAGTAATATATGCAATGGGTAATCCTATTTTTTCTTATAAAGAAAAAGATGATATAGGATATAAAAGTTATGAAAATTTAAGTGAAGTATTAAATAATAAACAATATTTTTCTGAAATGGATTTATTTTTAGAATATTTAAGATACACAACAAAAACAGATATTCTCTTAGCATTTGAATATTTATTATTAAAACTTATTGATGATGAATTTTTTGCAAGACATGAAATAGATGCAAATATCATTCAATTTTATAATATCGATAGTCTTAATAACACTCCTTCTTTAAATG
>NZ_JANQDC010000080.1:0-672 GCF_024723695.1 Campylobacter sp. S4:11
AAATAAATGGTGGAAAGTTTTTAAAGATATTTTTGAAAAAGATATTATTGTTCATAAAAACAAATCAAATATTACCACCTACAATGCCACAGAAGGTGGAGCTAGGATAGAAGGAAGTATAGAAAAATCTTTTAAAGAATTATGTGAAAATTTATTAAAAGAAAATAAGCCTTTATTTAAAACTATTAATACCAACACATCCAAAATCGGAGCCAAATTAAAAACTACAAGAAAAAATATGGAAAAAATACTTTCTTACAATCAAAATAATATTAATAAATCTCAAATTCTTTTAGAAAAAATTCAAAAAGCTAAAATTAATTTAAAAGTTAAATCACTATTTAGGCAACTTGATGCATTTAAGAAACAGTTGTATAAAATATCCAATGGAGCATATGAGCTTTATCCTCATATTTTGTATCATCATGAATTAAAAACTAATGCCTTGTTGTGCAAAAACCCAAAAAACAAAAAAGAACAAGAGCAAATCACGAGAGAACTATTGAATATATATGAAGAAACTTTTAAAATACTTTTACATCTTTTTAATGTATTTGACAATGCTATAAAAGATGAAAGTGTAGAACTTTTTCAACTAACAAGGTAACCCCAATGAATGAACTTTTTTTAAAAAACACTCAAGCATTATTTGAAAAAGATCAGCCTTTAGCT
>NZ_JANQDC010000081.1:0-644 GCF_024723695.1 Campylobacter sp. S4:11
ATAAGGCAATTTTTTAAAGATACTGAGTATTTAAAACCTAGAACATTGACTAAAGATGAAGTGTTGCAGATAGTGGATAAACTGCCAAAAAATGTTCGAGATAAACGCAGAGGAATAGTTGAAAATAAAGAGGAATTAGACAAATTATGGAAAAAGTTAACTAAAAACTCTGAAGAGTTAGAAAATAAAGTAGATAAAAAATACGGTCAACCGATTTATATGAGAAAACTAGATGATCAAACTATTGTACAATATAAAAAAACTTCTAAAAGTGGGGGCGAGACCATAGAGATAAATTCCAACAAACCAAGAGGAAATCTTAAAACAATACATATAGAAAATAGGATAAAAAATGAAATATAGATATATAAAATGGGAAGAAAATGAAAAGTGCGCTATTTTTTTTCCTGATATGGATTTTGATATATGGAAAAAAACCCAGCTTTTAGAGAATGATTATGCTAATCCAGCTTTAGTTATAGCATCTCATTTAAAAGATAAGGTCGGTATTTTGGAACTATTTGAATATTATATTTTGCTTATTTGTGGAAAAAGCATGGGTGTCTCGAGGTGGGAATGTAATAATTTAATTTTATTAGATACTTACAGCATTGATAATCTTAGCAGCCCATTTTCTTTAAATG
>NZ_JANQDC010000082.1:0-642 GCF_024723695.1 Campylobacter sp. S4:11
TTCATCTCACCTAAATAATAATCTTTCTTTTACTAAAAAAACTTTTCTTTCTTTAGCAACTATATCTTTTCTAGCAACTTGTGCTAATGCTAGTATAGTAACTATAAGTGATCAAGTTTCTAATGGAACTATAGAAATTTCTAAAGCTAAAGACCCTAAAGTATTTAAAGAAAAACAAACAAAAAATTCAAAAAGTATTAGCGGTGGTGGTTGCAACAATGGAACAATATGCACTATAAATAATAGTCAAACTAATGGTGTGACTATAGGTAATAATGGAACATTAATTATAGAAAAAGAAGGTAGTGTTATAGTTAGCAATAATCCTAGTGTTGATATTTCTAGTGATTCTAAAAATATTGAAATTATTAATAAAGGGAGTATATCAGGACCTGATAGAGCTGGAATAAGGATAAATGGCAATAACAACCAATTAACACAAATTAACAATAGTGGAGAAATTAATGGTGGCCATGGTATTACTTTCAATGGAAGTAATAATACCTTAGACAATCTTACAAATAGTGGAGTTATACAAGGAACTAATAGCGGTATTAATATTCAAGGTAGCAACAACACAATAAAGTCTATAATCAATAATGGGACTATTACTGGTGGTAGTAATGGTATTAGTGTTAGTAA
>NZ_JANQDC010000083.1:0-640 GCF_024723695.1 Campylobacter sp. S4:11
TGGTTCTAAAATAGAAAATTTAACTAATAGTGGTAGTGTTTTAGGTGGTAATGGGATACAGGTTAGTGGTTCACAAGCTATCAATACTTTAACAAATCATGGTATTATTAGTGGAGAAGGAAGTTCGGGGATTAAATTAAATTCATATTCATCTGTGCAGTTTTTAAAAAATTCAGGCACTATTAAAGGTTTTAATGATGGTATGTTTTTACTTGCCGGAACTATTAATAATCTTGATAACTCAGGTGTTATTTTTGGTAATCAAAATGGCATAAAATTAGAAAAAAGTGGAAATCATGTTACTGCTCAGATTGCAAATTTAAATAACACCGGTAGTATTATAGGAAAAAATAATCATGGAATTTATATACTCGGAAGTCAAGATAGTCTCCATACTTTAACCAATAGTATTCATGGTTATATATATGGAGGTTATTCAGGAATTCGTGTTAGCGGAGAATTTGGGATACCTGGTAAGATTAGTACCATAAATAACCAAGGAACTATAATAGGTGGTAAATATGGGATTGAGTTATTTAAATTTAACAACGCATTAGCTTCAACTATCGAAAATATTACCAATAAAGGTGTTATATTAGGCCAAAGTGCCGGTATTTACTTGCAAAGCAATATTCAATAT
>NZ_JANQDC010000084.1:0-617 GCF_024723695.1 Campylobacter sp. S4:11
AGAAAAAGGCAGTGGTCTATGTACTAATATGTATGGTTTCTTTGTTTTTTCTAAAGTATCTATAACACTTTTATGTGCTACACTAGCTATAATAAATAATATATCTTTATCAAATTCTTGATTGTCTTGTTCAAAACATTGATAAACAAGATCATGTCTTTCTAAAGCTAATACGTAATCAGGTTTTATATTATGTTTTACTAGTATAGGATATGCTGTATCAGCACATATAATACTAGCTTTGTTAGCATATTCTTTTAATAAAGGTAATTGTTTAATTAAAGATGGACCGGTAGAAACTATAATAGCATTTTCTATTTTACCTTTTCTTTGTTTTAGTAAGTCTTTTAAACTAGGATTAGCTAATTGATAAGGTAGATTGTGTAAAAGTTGGGTGATGCCTTCGAAGGAGTCTAGTGGGGAATTTCCTTTTGTGTCTGTTATATATTTAATGGTTTTTAGCGCAATAGAATTGGTATTTAAAATATTTTCTTTGTAGTTTTTTTCATAATAGTTGGTTTTAATATGAAGATTGTATAATCTTAAAAGAGTGTTTATACCTTTATTTTCTAAAAAATTTACTAGATTGTTAAAATTTGTTTGGTAAAACAAAACAA
>NZ_JANQDC010000085.1:0-600 GCF_024723695.1 Campylobacter sp. S4:11
AGCATTATCTTGATTTAATTCTCCAAAATAAAAAGGATTGTTAGGAAGTTCACTTGAGCCTGTAAGGAGGGTGGAGTTTAGGAAGATTTTTGTATCTAAACTTTTAAAATCTATTTGATATTTTTCTTCTATGTCCTTTATATCCAAAACACTTCTATCTTTTGCAAAAATATCACAATGATTATCATAAATATGGATTAAATTTGACATAGAGATGAAAGAAGTATTGTTAGAATTATCTTGCAAATCTTGTAAATTTACTTTATCTAAGAATATGATTTTTATATTATTTGTCTTTAATACTATGGTATTGGTATTTTTATCATAAAATTGCTCTATGTTAAATACTTCGTTTAAAATTAAATTAACATCATTTTCCTTAGTATTAAAGCTTTGGTTATTTAGATTATCTTGTAAGGAAATTTCTTTATCTAAATAGGCTTGGATATCTTTTATTTTTTCATTTCTTTTTTCTTTTAAAGTATTGATAGATTTATAAAGCCTTTTTCTAGCATCAAGATAGGTATTATTAAGGTTTTCTTTATCTAGGATGAAGATCTTTGTGAAAGTAGAATTATAGCCTAGATTGTTTATAGCGGT
>NZ_JANQDC010000086.1:0-583 GCF_024723695.1 Campylobacter sp. S4:11
AATTCCCCCTGTTTTAGTAATGATTACTCCATTAGGATTAATTAAAAAGACATTATTACCACCTGCATTTAATATACCTTCTATCATAGATTTACTAGTTCCATGAGCAATGTTTAGGTAGTTTTTGTCTTTACCTCCAAAGTTTACCTTTTCACCATCTGCTATATTAAAGCCACCACCCCATTGTATGACTGAATTTGTTCCATTACCATTAATTTGCATATGACCATTGCCAGAAGTTATAGTCCCACTAGTTCCATGAGTAAATTTACCTCCACTAGGTAAAGCCATTAGTGGAGAAAAGAGCATTGATACAGTTATGCCTGAGAGTATGATGTGATTTGCTAACTTTTTCATAATTAATCCTTTTTGGTATATTGCTTTAGTTTAAATTCACTACTATGCTTTTTGCATCTTTACTTACACTTAGAGTGTATTTAGCTTTTTGAACTTTTGCTTTGATGTTTTTATGTAAGCTTTGATTATTTTTAGTGATAGTTTCTAATAAGCTTTGTAAGTCTTTTTGATTTAGTTGTTTATTGTTTGCATCTACAAAGCCTTTTTCACTTTGCATTAAAATAAT
>NZ_JANQDC010000087.1:0-568 GCF_024723695.1 Campylobacter sp. S4:11
GTAAGATTATAAACTGGATATATGATACTTTTGTATATTTATTGCTTATTCCAGATAGTATGCTTTTAATTATAATATTTTTTGGTGGATATTTTTTTGTCAAATATGGATTATTAGTAGTGCTTTACTTATTAGCAATTATCCTTCTTGTTAGAAAACTAATAAATATTGTTTTACTTCTTCTTTGTAAATTAAAAAGGCTAGAAAATGACAAATAAAGGATTAATGGAACATCTTAAGGATATTAAAGATGGTATTGTAGATTGTTATATAGGACTTTATGATTTTGGAGATTTTTTAGCTAGAATTTCAGGTTTTAGAGATTGGCAAGAAAAAAGTGTTATTTTAGATGATTTTCATAAAAGGCAGACACTAGAAGAATTGGACTTTTTAAAAGATATTATTAAAAATGAAACTTCTAGAAATGTTATACTAGAATATTTAATAAAAGATGCCAATAGAAGGCCTTTATATTATTTAACACCCGCTGGGATAATTTTAATTTTAAATATAACAACCAAAGCAAAAAAACTATTCATAATAAACATAACTTCTCTAGGAGGAAAAG
>NZ_JANQDC010000088.1:0-568 GCF_024723695.1 Campylobacter sp. S4:11
GTGTTGATTGGAACCATTGATAAATACACCAGCACCACTTTGACCTAAAATAGTGCCTTTATTTGTGATGGTATTAATAGATGCAATAAGACTATGATTGTTAGAAAAAAATTTAACATTAATTCCATTGTGCTTACCAACAATTGTCCCTTTATTATCAATATTTTCTATAGAACCAGATCTACCCCACTCTGAAGAAACCATAATTCCATCAATACCTCCAAAGATAATTCCGCTATTAATTAATGTATTAATAACACTACTCTGATTAATATAAATACCATATCTTCCACCCGTAAAAATGTTTTTATTTTCGATTTTATTTATTCTATTATAATCCCACATTGAGATCATATTAAAACCGTCTAATTTACCATAAATCACTCCGCTATTTATAATATTATCCACTTTTCCTTGATGAGAAATTTCTATACCATGATTTTTTTCGCCTCTTACAATTCCATTGTTCTCCAATGTATTTATTACTCCAGACTGAATCTTAATACCAGAATTCTCACCTAGAATAACCCCATCTTGCATATTCAATACAACATTTACCAACCCCTTG
>NZ_JANQDC010000089.1:0-567 GCF_024723695.1 Campylobacter sp. S4:11
TTTCTACTAGATTTATGTATAGTAAAAAAAGCTATGGATTATTTGGAGATGAAGGAAGAGGATTTAGTTTTTCCAGTACAAGATACACAGGTGTTGGTGGGGGATCTTTTCATTATTTTATTAATGGTAAATTTGTAAAAAGTGATGAAAAATATAATTTGGAAAGATATTAATGAACCCTAAAGAACTTATCTCTCAAATCAAAGACTATGCTGATATAGCAGATGCTAGCTATGCTATGTTGCAATATGTTTGGGAAAATATAGAGCAAGATGAAAAGAATAATATTTATAAAGCAGATAAACTTACTTTTGGTGATAAATTAAAGCAAGATATTGTTATGAAAAATAGTAAAAGGGAAAATATTGTAAAACCTAAAAATACAAACACAGCTTATGCTTGTGCTATACAAGCTCGTTTTGAACAAAATAAAATAGTTAAAATAGAACCTAAATATTGTATTTCTCTTATAAATACTTGTTTTGATAGTAAAGAAATAACATTGGATAATGATATTAGTAGGGTAGGATTGAATGATGCACTGAGTAAAAGAACTATTGATTTTGT
>NZ_JANQDC010000090.1:0-561 GCF_024723695.1 Campylobacter sp. S4:11
GGATTGTATGGATTTAAGTTTATTGGTTTGTTTTTGATCGAGTCTGAGTTTTGGATAATTATTGTTTATATTTTTTATTTTCATTTTAAGATAATCATCTTTATAGGCAATAAATTTAATTTTTGAATTTATAAGATTGATATATCTATCAACTGCAATATTAATTTTTTCTATGCCATTTAGAATTGCTATGGTTTTGGGATTATTTAAATCACAAATAGGAGCTATTGAAAGTTCTCTTAGGTACATATTATTAGCAAACGCACCATCTAAGCCAATCAATAGATTAATATATGTTACAATTTCTATTATTTCAAAATCATTATCATTTTTTTTCAAAAAATCCTCTTCTAAACGAGTATTTAGAAAAAATAAAAAATCTTCAAAAACTTTAAATCTTTCCTTATCAAATAAAAAATAAGTTTTATGTCCTATAAAAGTTTTTTCATTATCTAAAAGATAAAGTATAATATCCATATTTATTCTTAAAACAATTCGACTAGCTTTTCTTGAAAGTTCCTCATCTTCATCTAGGAATGAATAAATAGTTAGAGTTTTCAT
>NZ_JANQDC010000091.1:0-561 GCF_024723695.1 Campylobacter sp. S4:11
GTAAGAATTTTAACCTCTTATTATCCTACAAATGAAGATGTTGAGCTTATGAGACAAGCTGGGCATGTTACAACAAATTCAAATACTGATATTATACTTTATCTTTTATACAATGAAAGAAATATCACAAATCATAAAACTTATTTTTTATTTGACAAGGAAAGATTTGATACACTTGAAGATTTTTTATTTTTTCTAAATACTCGTTTAGAAGAGGATTTTTTGCAAAAAGATATTCATAAGTTTGATAGCTTTGATGTAGTTAGAATTGGAATGTATATTAACACCCTAATTGGCTATAATAGTGGATTTACTAGTATGTATTTGAGTGAATTTTTACAAGATTATATTTGTGATTTAAATACCCCTAAAACTATGACAATTTTAAATGGTATGAGTCAAATTAACACTACTACTGACAAAGTTTTATTGTTTTTAAATAAAGAATTAAAAATACACACTGATAGTTATTTAAAAATGCAATTAGAAAAAGCGATCTATAATTTTAAGAAACTCAAACTCGGTCAAAAACAAATCAATCAGCTCAATACCCTACAATCT
>NZ_JANQDC010000092.1:0-546 GCF_024723695.1 Campylobacter sp. S4:11
AAAGCTTACTTTTAAAGGAAAGCCTTTATCTGTGACACAAGCTGAGATGAGTTCTTGTAAGATTGCATATTCATTATTAACTTTCTTTTGAGATAAAGAGCCTTTAACATCTACTACCTTAGTACAAGGATAGCTTACTTTTCCTATAGTATTAGGACAGCCACTTATGCTAGAATTAAGCAAATCACTTTCTAGCATAATAGGCATACCACCATCTTTAAAAGTTTTTCCTTTGTTTGATTGAAGTATGACTTTACCTCCATGGATACATTCTAGGTTTTGATTTTCTAAAAGGGCATGAAGTTTAGCTATAGCTTGTTTTTTATTTATTTGTATGGTTTTTTGTTCTTTTAGAGTGTTTGAAATTAAATCTTTATACTCTAAGCTTTGCTTGCTTAAACATTCTAATTTGATATTTAAAGAATTTTCTATAATAGAATAATTAAGCAAGCAAAGTTCATCATTTTTATAAAAGATGCTAAGTTTTCCTTTGCCACTATCTTCATCTTTAGGAGAAAAATAATAACTAGGTGTATCTTGTTTTAT
>NZ_JANQDC010000093.1:0-522 GCF_024723695.1 Campylobacter sp. S4:11
CCTGCATTTAATAAACCTTCTATCATAGATTTATCTGTTCCATGAGCAATGTTTAGATAGTTTTTGTCTTTACCTCCAAAGTTTACACTTTCACCTTTACCTATGCTAAAGCCACCACCCCATTGTATGACTGAGTTTTTTCCATTACCTATGATATTCATATTATTACCATTAGTGTTTATACTTCCACTAGTCCCATGAGTAAATTTACCTCCACTAGGTAAAGCCACTAGTGGAGAAAAGAGCATTGATACAGTTATGCCTGAGAGTATGATGTGATTTGCTAACTTTTTCATAATTAATCCTTTTTGGTATATTACTTTAGTTTAAATTCACTACTATGCTTTTTGCATCTTTACTTACACTTAGAGTGTATTTAGCTTTTTGAACTTTTGCTTTGATGTTTTTATGTAAGCTTTGATCGTTTTTAGTAATAATCTCTAATAAGCTTTGTAAGTCTTTTTGATTTAGTTGTTTATTGTTTGCATCTACAAAGCCTTTTTCACTTTGCATTAAAATAAA
>NZ_JANQDC010000094.1:0-491 GCF_024723695.1 Campylobacter sp. S4:11
TATTACCGAGCTTCTCTTCAAAATTATGCTAACACATTTTACTTTTTAGTTGGTAATGAACGAATTTTTTTTCGTTATCTTAATTTCATAAGTAATTTAAACTCAAATGAAAAACAAAAATACCTAAACTTAAGAGCCTCTACTAAAGATTTAGAAAAACAAATTTCTAAAGAAGAACTTAAATTTATAAAGCATTGTGAAGAATTTTATGATTATTTAGATAGCATAGGTTATTTGGATAAGGGAACCGAATATAAAAATGCAGCAATTTATTTTAAAATATCAATTCCAAGCTCTTTTTTACTTCATAACAATCAATTATGTTCTTTTAAAAATAGAAATTTCATGTTACAAAAAATAAAAGAGGGGTATAATATATTTAATAATTTAGATCCTGATGGCTCAAAACTTTTCGACAAGACATTAAAAGAAAATTTTAGGAATTATCGTAAGGATATATTACCTTTTCTAGAAGATACAATAAACAAAAT
>NZ_JANQDC010000095.1:0-466 GCF_024723695.1 Campylobacter sp. S4:11
TTTCCCCCAACTCTCCCACTAAAGAAACCCTACAACCTTATATTCAAAAAGTTCAAGTTATTACAGATAAAGTGGATAACAAACTAAAAATTACTGAATATACCTTAGAGTATATTAACAATGGCGATATAACTAAAGTTTTAGTAAAACTAGGAGAAGAAGTTATACAAGATTTTGTTTTAAAAAAAGGCTTAGATATTTCTAAAGAAATAGCACTTATCTTGTTTAGAGGAAAAATTATTTTTGGTATAATTATTTTTGCTGGAGGAAGTGTTATATCTTACTATTTTTCTGAAAACATTAAAGAATTAGCAAAAAAACTGCTAATAAATACTCAAGATTTGCTTAATAAAATCGCAGATAAAATTAAACCTCCTGTTGTATGCCCTAGTAATTCTATAACACCTAATGGTCAATGTATTGATCATCCAAATGATTTTTTTCAAAAACTAATCAATCCTTTCTC
>NZ_JANQDC010000096.1:0-450 GCF_024723695.1 Campylobacter sp. S4:11
TTTTGTAAAAACCTATTGGACACGCAAAGATCCAAACTCACCTTATTATTTTGCTGATGAAAATTATTTAATAAGAACTTTAGCTAATCCTTCGCATTTAACACTTCAAAGTCAAAAGAATAAAAATATTATCTATGTTAGTTATCATTCGCAGACAGACCAAAAAACTCCAGCTGAATATAAAATTTCTATGATAGAAATTTTAAAATCCTTAAATTATGAAGTAGATTTTCATCTAATAGATGAAAAAGATATAGATGGTAAATTTATTAAAGATTTAACTCATGGGTGTGGAATTCCTGATAAGGCTTTATTTAATAAAGAATTACCTATTATGCTTGAAAAATTAAAAGATAAAACATTTAGTATGAAAGAAGATAGTATATCTTATCCTTGCAAAAATAAAGTTTTTACCTTTAAAGATAAAAATGATAAATTTGTTTTAGAGAT
>NZ_JANQDC010000097.1:0-429 GCF_024723695.1 Campylobacter sp. S4:11
AGAAATAAAGTAAGTATATTTGGAAGAAAAAGTGAAACTAATCTTAATTATTTTTATCTTGCTTCTAATAGCACTACCAATTTAAACGAAATGAATAATTTTATAAGCATTATGGATAGATATATCATTTTTATTAACAAAATAGATGCATTGCCTGACACTTATGCACTTATGAAAATAGCCTTTAATGCTGATTATTTTCTTTTTAATTTAATCCCATTTG
Organism: Campylobacter sp. S4:11; assembly: GCF_024723695.1. NCBI lineage: Bacteria > Pseudomonadati > Campylobacterota > Epsilonproteobacteria > Campylobacterales > Campylobacteraceae > Campylobacter > Campylobacter sp. S4:11. Next base: position 224 of record NZ_JANQDC010000097.1, read on the forward strand.
CTTCAAGCCTAGATAAAAACTTTATGTGTTCTATACCTCAAAAAGAACAGTTATTAGAAAATATGATTAATTCTTATAAAAAAATGAATTTATTATATAAAACAAAACTAAAAACCGAAATTCAAGAAATGATATACCCAACAATATATAAAGCAAAAAGATATAATTATTTCATAAATATTGCTAAAGGAAGATTAAGTGTATGT
>NZ_JANQDC010000098.1:0-428 GCF_024723695.1 Campylobacter sp. S4:11
TTATTATTTGTGAAGATGATCTTAGATTTCTTAAAAGAACATTAGAATATCTTGGGTTAAGTACTTTTGGTTTGAGTGTAGAAACTGCTAATGAATTTGTTGATAAATTAGATAAACATATACAGATGTTAAAAGATATGGGTAAAAGGGAGCAAGAATATAAAGCTAAAATAGCTTCTACATTTATCCCGCCAAATAATGAGTATAATAATTTTGCCATTATGCCTGCAATCGATCATATCAATGCCTTAAAAGATATAATGAAAAACTATCCTCAGTTTAAATCTTTACCTAAAATCTATGGGGGGGGGTCATACGGTGGCTTAGTAGCATTAATGTGTGCTAAAATAGCTCCTTGGTATGTAGATGGAGTGATAGATAATTCAGGTGCTGCATTACCTCCATTGAATTATATTTTAGGTAGGGAG
>NZ_JANQDC010000099.1:0-424 GCF_024723695.1 Campylobacter sp. S4:11
AGCTTGGGTGAAAAGATCTTCTTGATTATAATTTATAGCTATGGAATTTTCACATTGATATAAGGCTTTTAAATATGCTATGGATGAATTTTTATCTATTGTGTCTATTTCATCATTGTTTATAAAAGCAAGCCTTGTTATAAATAATTCTCTATCCATTTTTTTCTAAATATTTAAGATAAATAAATATTATATCAAATATATTAAATTTTTGATAGTCTTTAAAGATTTTCATATACCACATACACACTCGCCATTAATAAAAAGATATTGCACACAAACCCTATAAGCCAACTTAATTTTTTGCGTTTTTCTTTTATGCTATAACATTTAAATAAATAAGCTTGTAATAAACAAGGAAGTATAATAAATGTGATTACTAAAAAAAACATAGCCATACAAGTCAAAAATCCAAAATAATTAT
>NZ_JANQDC010000100.1:0-418 GCF_024723695.1 Campylobacter sp. S4:11
GGTTGAAGCCACTGCTAAAAAAATCGAAAGTATTACTTGCTTTTCCTATTCCTTCTCTACTACTTTCTATAACCTCTTGTCCTTCTCTTAGAGCTTCTTTTATACTTTCTTTAATGTTAATAGTAGTATTGTTTTCATTATGAACACTAGTATTATTTTCATTTGCATTCATCTAAAGCCTTTTGGATTTTGTTTATTGTATCTTCTATAAAGATTGATACATTTTTGCGGTAATCTTTCCATTCTTTTCCGAGTGTCTTATCGAGAAGTTTTGAGCTATTTGGATCTAAATTATTAAATATATTATAGTTTTCTTTCATGTTTTGAAATATGAAATTTGTATCCTTAGAAGAACACAATTGATTGTTATGAAATAAAAGAAGACCTCGAATTGTTATTTTTGGATAGATTGCCATAG
>NZ_JANQDC010000101.1:0-414 GCF_024723695.1 Campylobacter sp. S4:11
CCACATACAATCTTTTATCTTTTAATTCTTGACTAAAATCTATTAAGTGAAAAACTATATAAAGTATTTCAATATTAGGTTCAAAAACAACTATACTTTTATGATTTTCATTTTTTAATAAAGCTTTATATAATAAACCATTACCTAGACCATAAAAAAATAAAACAGGATATCTTTCATATTTGGTATAAATTTCATTATATTTCTCATCAAAGAATTTTTCAGGATTATCGTATAAACTTTGTTTTAATTCATGATCATATATATTGATATCAAAAGCACTTTTTCCTGCAAACACCTCAAAACGCTCATTTGTTTTTACATCTTCTATTTTATCAGCTAGAGTAGCATTATAACTTTCTAATGCTCCTAGATTTTTATTAAAATTAGTTTCATAGGTGTTCATGAGAGACC
>NZ_JANQDC010000102.1:0-407 GCF_024723695.1 Campylobacter sp. S4:11
TTATTAGCTTCCTCATTAGTTTCATCTTCTTGATTAAGTTTTTCTTTTAATGCTTTCTTTTTTTCTTCAAAGTCTTTTTTAGCTTCTTGAGCTTTTTTATAATCATCTTTGGTTTTTAGATTTTCTTTAATAGCTTTGTTTTGAGGGAGGTTTCTATCAGGGGATAATTCTATAACCTTTTCTATATCATTTTTAGCTATGGTAATACTACCATTATTAGCATAGACTAAAGAGCTAATTGCTATAGTACTAAGTAAAAGTTTTTTCATGATGGTTTTTCCTTTTATTTATATATTTTAAATTTAGAGTTTTTATTTTTAATATTTATGTTGATTAATCATAATATGATTAGATATGAGTATTTGTTAATATACTCATTATAAATACACTAGGATAAATCCTAGTGT
>NZ_JANQDC010000103.1:0-402 GCF_024723695.1 Campylobacter sp. S4:11
GCATGCATTTAATCTTCCTTTAGCAAAATTTATTAGACGATTAGGTTTTTTAGCGCCATATATTGCTTCGTATAATTTTTGATCTTGAAATTTTAAATCCGCATCATGAAATAAATTCATTTTTTTATAAGAATTAATCATATTTTCTAATAACTGTTCTTTTTGAGGTATAGAACACATAAGATTTATATCTAAAGTAAAACCAAAAAACAAAGTGTTGTAATTTACAAAAGTAAACTCAAACATTATTTTACCTGGATTATACTTAGATGGTAATTTTTCAATTTCACTCATAAAGACAAGAAACTCATCTGCAACATTTAAATAATTATTAATTTCTTTTAAATCAGTGTTATTGGAAATAAAATAAAAATAATTAAGATTATTTTGCATTTGTAAAGT
>NZ_JANQDC010000104.1:0-400 GCF_024723695.1 Campylobacter sp. S4:11
AATAAATCCTATCAAACCCCAAAAAATAGAAAGTATAATATCTTCTCCCATTTAAACTCCTATATTATAAAGCACATTATAAGCTTTATCTTTAAAATCAAGTTTAGTGATAAAATCTTTACTATAAAGTTTAAAGTCCAAACCATAAGGAGTAAATTTTTGATAGTCTTTAAAAATTTTCATATATCACATAAACACTTGAGATCAATATAGGAACATTACACACAAATCCTATAAACCAACTTAATTTTTTGCGTTTTTCTTTTATGCTATAACATTTAAATAAATAAGCTTGTAATAAACAAGGAAGTATAAAAAAAGTGATCGCTAAAAAGATAATGGTGATACCACTTAAAAATCCAAAATAATTATACGCTTTATACTCTTGTAGTGATAATTT
>NZ_JANQDC010000105.1:0-387 GCF_024723695.1 Campylobacter sp. S4:11
AGATATTTAGATCCTAATCTTTACACAGGACAAAGTTCTACTTTACTTGAGTTTAAAGATTGGCAAAGTATTTATTTAAAAGATCCTATAAAAGGAGCTATAGCTCCTTGGACTAAAGCAGAAAAAGCTTATTATAAATCTTTAAAAACTAAAAGAGAAAGATATAAGTATTTAGTTATAAGAAGTGGATTAAGAAGCACTGTTATAGATATACCTTATGAAGCTTATTGCAATGTAGATGAAAAAGGAAATTTAATCAATGAAGATTATAAAGAACTTTATAAAAAAGTAGAAAGCAATAGAGGCTTAGCTCATTTAAGTAATGGATATTTATTTATGGGTGAATGGGAATTAGCAGCAGGGATACTAGGAGATATAAAAGGCTTT
>NZ_JANQDC010000106.1:0-373 GCF_024723695.1 Campylobacter sp. S4:11
GTTTAAAGTCTTTAGTAGGTATTGTTTATTAGCAATAATACTTAAGCTTTGATTGGAATTTAAAAAAGTATTTCTTTCTTGTTTTAATTGAAAGCTTAGCTTTTCATTTAAAGATTTAAATAAAGAATTAAAAATTTCATTTTTTATTTTATTGTCTTCTTTATAAAGTTTTAAATCCAATTGATATTTTTGTTCTTCTTGTTCAATGATTTTTTCTTGTTCTTTTAAATCTTGTATGTTTTTTAAATATTCTTCATCTATAAAATTGTAAGTTGTAGAAGCTATACTTGTTTTAGTTATAAGTTCTTTTTTCTTTGCTAGAGCAAGTTTGTATTGTTTTGAATAGCTAGGGTAGGGGCGTGGAGTGAAGAGG
>NZ_JANQDC010000107.1:0-371 GCF_024723695.1 Campylobacter sp. S4:11
TTTAAGTTTTTATTTATTTCTTTATTTTCATTTTTATTGATTGTTTTATCTTTGTTATTTAATTCTTCATTGATAATAAAAGAGCTCATATAAGTTTGATAAGCATGTTCTAAATCTTTAAAACCAAGTCTTTTAAATTCATCAATACTTTTATAAAGTTCTTTTCTTGCATTTAAATAAGTATCATTTAGTTTGTTTTTATGAGAGATAAAGATAGTATAAAAACTAGAGTTAAATTCTAATTCTTTTATTGTGTTTTCATCAAATAAAGCTTGCTTATCTTTATCATATAAAACATAATCTTCACAAAAATATAAAGCTTTTAATAAATAGGGTTTTGAATCAATGTTGATGTTGTTGATATCTTGCAA
>NZ_JANQDC010000108.1:0-370 GCF_024723695.1 Campylobacter sp. S4:11
GGCGGAGAATGAAGAAAAATCTAATGATAAAAACATAGAAGAAGATGAGGATGGTGTAAAAAATACAGAGAGTAAAGAAGAAAAAGAGCAACCACCAAAAATGATAGGTAGACTAGCCACTACTATCATTATGAAAAATGGTTTATGTATAGGTTAATTAAAGAAAGGATAAACAATGAGTGATAATAATAAAGATGTTTATATAATATATGCTCCTAATGGAAGAGGGGTAGAGGTGGATAAAAAGACAAATAAAATATATTTTTCAGAAAATATTAAGCCTACAGGCAAATACACCCAAGAATATTCTAAAGCTTTGTTTGAAGCGCACAATATCAAACAAAACTCTCCCTACAAAGACTATCAACCC
>NZ_JANQDC010000109.1:0-363 GCF_024723695.1 Campylobacter sp. S4:11
GTGAATAAAACTATAGCCACAAATGAAAATAATATAGTTATCGATAGTCAAGGTTACATTATTCGTGCTTTAGAGGATAGGGTTAAAAAAGGTAAAATAAAAGATCCAAGAGATATAGATTCTACTCCAGAGAGTAGATTGGAATTTCATACTTCTACTAGAGGTGCTATAGGAAGCTATAGGGATAGATATGAGCTAGACATTCCCAATGATTGGACTAAAGAAGAAGCAAAGCTATATATGAATTCTCTTATTTTAGAAGCCAAACTAGCAGCTCTAACTCCTCCACAAGGCTATCCTAATGCACCTTATTATTATATACCAGAATATTTAGAATTTATTTATAAAAAACACATACTAGAC
>NZ_JANQDC010000110.1:0-358 GCF_024723695.1 Campylobacter sp. S4:11
CTTGAGGGGGGTTATTATTTTAGGAAGAAGTTACATCAATGAATGCGAAATTTTAAAATCAGATCTTGCTCGATGCTTAGAAAATTTAAATTTTGAAAGTGAAGACTTTAATCCTCTAAGTCAAAGAATTTATCAAATGAAAGCTAAGTTTGAGGATGAAGAATTTAAAAATTATTTCTTAGATCTTATTCGTTCAATATTTTTTCATTTTGAATATAAAATTGCACAAAATTATATAAAAAATCCTACAAACATAGAAGAAGAATATTCAAAGAGAAAAGAATACTTAGAAATACATCTAAATTGGATTGATTTTATCATACCTCATATAAAATTACAAATTCAAAGCATCGAAAAA
>NZ_JANQDC010000111.1:0-356 GCF_024723695.1 Campylobacter sp. S4:11
ATAATTTATTTTTGTATCATCTATATAAGCTGCAGGGTTAAAAAGAGAATTGATTTCATTTTGAAGCATACCTTGAGAAAGTTTTAATATAAACCCACCCAAACTAAAAACAAAATAATCATAAAAATACTCATCATCAAAAGTAATCAAATAATCTTTGCTTTTTCTATCTTGCCCAGCCAAATAATCTAACATAGTAAGCAATAAGGAATTTTTCTTAATTAAACGATCATTTTTAAAACCTTCCACTTGTCTTTGGGTAATTATTCCTAAGTTACCCAATTCTTCATAAAATTCATCATCAAATGCATAAGGTTTTATGCCATTATCTTTATAAATTTGTTCTATATAATCTT
>NZ_JANQDC010000112.1:0-354 GCF_024723695.1 Campylobacter sp. S4:11
GTGAATAAATATAGAATAACACATGATGAAACAGGTAGAATTATTAGGGCTTTAGATGATGATGTTTTAAAAGGTAAATTAAAAGATCCAAGAGATATAGATTCTACTCCAGAGAGTAGGTGGGAATTTGATCAAAAAATGTATGCTTATAGAAATGGAATGAAAACTAATTATGATGTAGATATTAGAAATGAAAGAAGTGAAAATTCGGCAAAATTAACCATGAAATCCATGATACTAGAAGCCAAACTAGCAGCCCTAACTCCTCCACAAGGCTATCCTAATGCACCTTATTATTTTAGTCCAGAAAGATTAGAATTTATTTATAAAAAACACATACTAGACAAACTCCTT
>NZ_JANQDC010000113.1:0-351 GCF_024723695.1 Campylobacter sp. S4:11
CTAAATTTTTTAGTGTTAAACTCACTAATAAGTAATTGTAAATCTTCTTCTTTAATACCTAGCTTTTTAAAGCTAGTGTTTTCATTAGTGATAACAAATTTGTATTTGGTTATGACTTGTTTAGTGGTAGTAGTATTAGTTTGATTACTTGAGTTAGTAGAGTTATTATTAGAACTATTACTTGTTTGATTATTTGGATTGCTTGTATTATTGTTGGTATTGACTTGATTGTTTAATTTGGTAGTATTAAAACTATTATTAGTTGCATTAGAATTATTGTTTGTTTTATCATTTATACTAGAGTTAGTGTTAGCTTTATCATTGTTTGTGTTAGTGTTAGTGTTAGTTTGG
>NZ_JANQDC010000114.1:0-334 GCF_024723695.1 Campylobacter sp. S4:11
AGATGATGCTGATGGTAAAGCTATTAGATCTTTATATGATGATGTTTTAAAAGGTAAATTAAAAGATCCAAGGGATATAGATTCTACTCCAGAGAGTAGGAAAGAGTTTAATCGTGAAATGTGGGCATATCGTAGAGGTGCTGTTGCATTTTACAATACAGATATTCCCAATGATTGGACTAAAGAAGAAGCAAAGCTATATATGAATTCTCTTATTTTAGAAGCCAAACTAGCAGCTCTAACTCCTCCACAAGGCTATCCTAATGCACCTTATTATTGGATTCCAGAGCATTTAGAATATGTTTACAAAAAATACAAACTTGATAAACTCCTT
>NZ_JANQDC010000115.1:0-334 GCF_024723695.1 Campylobacter sp. S4:11
TTATGATGGTGATGGCGGTAGTATTAAGGCTTTAGATAAGAAAGTAAGACAAGGTAAATTAAAAGATCCAAGAGATATAGATTCTACTCCAGAGAGTAGGAAAGAATTCGATGAAGAAGCTAATGCTTATAGATTTGGTAATAGAATGAATTTTTCTTCAGATATTCCGGATGATTGGAATGAAAAAGAAGTAGATTTAAATTTAAAAATGCTTATACTTCATGCCAAACTCGCAGCTCTAACTCCACCTCAAGGCTATCCTAATGCACCTTATTATTATACACCAGAACAATTGGAAGATTTTTATAAAAGAAATGTGTTAGATAGATTATGT
>NZ_JANQDC010000116.1:0-331 GCF_024723695.1 Campylobacter sp. S4:11
CCTTTTCATTTCTTATTTCTTCACTTAAATCTAAATAATGAAAAACTAAATAAATAATCTCTAATTCTTCTTCAAAAATAATTAAATGATTTCTAATAGGATTAGAAAGCAAAGCTTTATATAAAATTCCATTACCTAGACCATAAAAAAATAAAACAGGATATCTTAAATACTCTCCATTGAAAAGTTTTAAACTTTCATCTAATTCTTTTAAAGGATCTTTATAAACAAATTCTTTTCTTTTTTTATCTAATATATTAATATCTAAATTATCACTACTTCCTTGAAAAAGTTCAAATTGCTCACACTCTTTAAGCTCTCGTAGCTTTAG
>NZ_JANQDC010000117.1:0-323 GCF_024723695.1 Campylobacter sp. S4:11
CAACATCCACCGCCCACTCTCTCTACCCCTACTACAAAAACATACAAAATTCCTTTGCTCCTTTATGTTCTATAGATGATAAAAATAGTAATTTATTAAAAGAATTTAATTTTGATAGTTTTTCTTGTAATTTTTACAATAATAATATTTTCAATCAAAGTCTTAAATATTTAGATAATATACAAGATGAAAAAGAATATATCAATGAGTATAAAATATTTTTAGAAAATCTTAATCACTTTAATCAAGAATATAATAATTATAAACTTATGTCTATACAAGTAATCAATAATTTAAAAATAGCCTATATACAAAAACTATCT
>NZ_JANQDC010000118.1:0-317 GCF_024723695.1 Campylobacter sp. S4:11
GTCTATTATTTCTTTTTAAGTATTCTATAGCTTTAGGATTGACTACACTAGCTAAGACAAATAATATACCTTTGTCAAATTCTTTGAAATCATTATCAAAACACTTAATGACTATATCATCTCTTTCAAGCATTAATACATAATCAGGTTTTATATTGTGTTTTGCTAATATAGGATAAGCACTATCAGCGCATATAATGCTAGCTTTATTAGCATATTCTTTTAATAAAGGTAATTGTTTCATCAAAGATGGACCAGTAGAAACTATAATAGCATTTTCTATTTTACCTTTTCTTTGTTTTAGCAAGTCTTTTAAA
>NZ_JANQDC010000119.1:0-299 GCF_024723695.1 Campylobacter sp. S4:11
TTATGATGAAGCAGGTGATATTATTAGAGCTTTAGATGATGATGTTTTAAAAGGTAAATTAAAAGATCCAAGAGATATAGATTCTACTCCAGAGAGTAGATTGGAATTTGAATATAAAAGAGATGCTTATAAAAATGGGATGTTAAATGGTTATGGTGATAATATCCCAAGCGATTGGACGCAAAAAGAAGTAAAATTGTGGCTAGATACTTTAGTTTTACAAGCCAAACTAGCAGCCCTAACTCCTCCACAAGGCTATCCTAATGCACCTTATTATTTTAGTCCAGAAAGATTAGAAA
>NZ_JANQDC010000120.1:0-292 GCF_024723695.1 Campylobacter sp. S4:11
CTTACAAGATTTACAAGATATATCTAATATCATTGCTTATTATTTCCAAGTTAATGGCTATCCTGCTGCAACAGCTTATGTGCCTCAACAAGAATTTGAAGATAGTATTCAAATAAACATAGCCTTAGGAACATTAGGTAAGTATATAATAAAGAATAAAACTACTATAAAAGATCATTTCATAGAGAGTAAGCTTAATGAAAGAATTAAAGGTGAAATCATCTCTACTAAACTCATAGAAGATAGTGTATATAAAGTCAATGAAATGTATGGAGTACAAACCCTAGCAGGT
>NZ_JANQDC010000121.1:0-291 GCF_024723695.1 Campylobacter sp. S4:11
ATAAATTTAAATGACGAATTAAGCAAAAAATACGAAAAAGAAATATTTGACATGGGATTTGAAAAAAGAGGTAGTTATTTTGTGGATTATTTTGATTATAGTTTTAATTATAATGGGTTTTTTGAAATTAATCTAGATGATTATTTTCCAAACAATTTGCATTCAAAAACTCTAGTTAAGTTAAAATATAATGATGCAATAAAATTTGGGATTAAATATAAATATAATTATATTAAAATACCTAATATTCAATACACTAAAAAAAACAACCAAAAGGATGAGTTTTACACC
>NZ_JANQDC010000122.1:0-279 GCF_024723695.1 Campylobacter sp. S4:11
CTAAATTTTCTAGTACTAAACTCACTAATAAGTAATTGTAAATCTTCTTCTTTAATACCTAGCTTTTTAAAGCTAGTGTTTTCATTAGTGATAACAAATTTGTATTTGGTTATTACTTTTTTAGTAGTAGTATTAGTTTGATTACTTGAGTTAGTAGAGTTAGTGTTAGAACTATTACTTGTTTGGTTATTTGGATTACTTGTATTATTGTTGGTATTGACTTGATTGTTTAATTTGGTAGTATTAAAACTATTATTAGTTGCATTAGAATTATTGTTT
>NZ_JANQDC010000123.1:0-274 GCF_024723695.1 Campylobacter sp. S4:11
TTACAAGCAGGGGAGAATGTAGGTGAAACTGATGTAGTTATAGAAGTAGTGCCTGATACTAAGGCTAATGTATTATTATATGCTGATAATTATGGTATTAAAAGTGCAGGGGATATTAGAGCAGGTATTAGTATGGGATTTAATTCTATACTTAATATGGGAGATTATTATAATTTTTACTTACAATCAAGCAATGAAAAACAAATTAACTATGGAGCAAGTTATACTTTCTTTTTAGGAAATTTAAAAATTACTCCAAGCATATCTCAAGGAT
>NZ_JANQDC010000124.1:0-274 GCF_024723695.1 Campylobacter sp. S4:11
CTACAAGCAGGGGAGAATGTAGGTGAAACTGATGTAGTTATAGAAGTAGTGCCCGATACTAAGGCTAATATATTATTATATGCTGATAATTATGGTATTAAAAGTGCAGGGGATATTAGAGCAGGTATTAGTATGGGATTTAATTCTATACTTAATATGGGGGATTATTATAATTTTTACTTACAATCAAGCAATGAAAATCAAATTAACTATGGAGCAAGCTATACCTTCTTTTTAGGAAATTTAAAAATTACTCCAAGCATATCTCAAGGTT
>NZ_JANQDC010000125.1:0-262 GCF_024723695.1 Campylobacter sp. S4:11
GATGATGAATTTAAAGAATGGGAAAAATCATCAAGTGGAGCTATAGAGCCTTTATTTTCTCCTTTGGGAGGTATTGTAGATGAGGCTTTAGAATCACTTGAAAATGTCGGCATTACCGGTGATTCTTTAGCAATGTTTGGTGCAGTGAAAAATCCTAAAAATGCAAAAAATATTATTAAGAAAAAATCCAAATATACTACCAAACAAGAAGTGATAGAGGTGTTAAAAAGTAAATATAATCTTAAGACTTCTAAAGAATTAA
>NZ_JANQDC010000126.1:0-262 GCF_024723695.1 Campylobacter sp. S4:11
TGGTTTTGTTTTATACACCATTAACAACTTTCACTCAACTTGATGTTTTAATGAGCTATTCAACAATAAGAAATTATTATAAAATTTATAATCTTTTTATACACAGCAATTTTTACTCTTCTTATAATACAAACACAATAAATCAAGATATTATACAAGCCATTAAATCTAATCACTTAAGAGTAGGAAACGCACCTAGTGATTCCTTGCAAGGCATTACTCAACTTACAAGAAATTTAGTTTCACTGCTTACTAATCCCAG
>NZ_JANQDC010000127.1:0-251 GCF_024723695.1 Campylobacter sp. S4:11
AACATAAACTTCATTACCTTGCAAGTTTATATTACCTGCTTTAATTATTCCAAATTTAACGTCATTGTGTTCTTTATCCCAATTAGTATCAGCATCTAATACTACTTTATTACCTTGCAATAAAAGACTATTTGCTGTGATATTACCCATATTAACTACATTGCCACCATTTGGTTTAAACACTGGAGAGAAGGTATTATAAGCAAGTTTTCCATCTGCAAAATCTTGCATACTTTTACTATCCATCGACG
>NZ_JANQDC010000128.1:0-243 GCF_024723695.1 Campylobacter sp. S4:11
GGGAATGGCAAATATATATAAAATTACAATATATTATTTTATCTACGATGTGCCAAAAAATCTTAAAAAATTTTACCCCCTAGAAGATAAAAAATTAGCACTTGAAAAAATGAAAATAAGTTATAAAGTATTTAACAATTTAGATTTAAATTCGACTTCTGAGATTCCTAGTATAGCTAATGATGATTGGAAAAATGCTTTTAAAGATTTTTCTAATGCAAGTTATAATTGGATAAACAAAAT
>NZ_JANQDC010000129.1:0-236 GCF_024723695.1 Campylobacter sp. S4:11
TTTAGTGTACATTTTTTCAGGGAACTTTTATCGTAGTAAGTAATATTAGGTGAATTTAAACTAGAGGCTAAGTTTAAATCATCATAATACGACCCATTATATTTGTTAATTTCAAAAAACCCATTATAATTAAAACTATAATCAAAATAATCCACAAAATAACTACCTCTTTTTTCAAATCCCATGCCCAATATTTCTTTTTCGTATTTTTTGCTTAATTCATTATTTAAATCATT
>NZ_JANQDC010000130.1:0-235 GCF_024723695.1 Campylobacter sp. S4:11
TTGTATTTATCCATTGTCTTTGTTGAATTGAAAATTCTTTATGTAGATATTTCCAATTTTCCTCTGTTAATCCATCGGGAAGTTTTGTTGAAATATTTAAATCTAAATTATTAAATACTTTATAACTTATTTTCATTTTTTCAAACATTAGGTTTCTATCTATAAAAAAACATATTTCAGAATTTAAATTTAGAAAAAAACCATATAACAAAATTTTAATCATATTTGCCAAACC
>NZ_JANQDC010000131.1:0-228 GCF_024723695.1 Campylobacter sp. S4:11
AAATCAATGGTGGATTTTATTTAAAGAAAGCTTAGAGTATTCTATAGACACTAATAGCATTACCACCTACAATGCCACAGAAGGTGGAGCTAGGATAGAAGGAAGTATAGAAAAATCTTTTAAAGAATTATGTGAAAATTTATTAAAAGAAAATAAGCCTTTATTTGAAAAACTACAAACTTTAAGCAAAAAAGAAATTCAAGATAAAAAAGATAAGATTGATGAGTG
>NZ_JANQDC010000132.1:0-207 GCF_024723695.1 Campylobacter sp. S4:11
AATGCCTTGGAGGGAACTTTTTGGAGAATTTCCTTGATCATTTACTAGGTAGGAACAAAGGTTTTTAACTTCTAAAGAAAGATTTTCATAGTTATTGTTTTTATAAAAACCACTATGTAATAAAAGCTCACTGTTTTGAAGGTAGTTTTTTACATCAAGTTCTTCTCTGAGTAGTTTTTTTAATTTTTGTTTATGAAAATTTTCCAT
>NZ_JANQDC010000133.1:0-205 GCF_024723695.1 Campylobacter sp. S4:11
AATTTAACATAAAGAATCCTTTTTTATGTATTTAATAATTATTACCACGCTGTGTTTTATGGTATTAATTACAAACAAGTTCTTAACAATTAAGTAATGTTAATACTATGTTTATAAATTTAAGCTTAATTATAAAAAATAATAAAATATTAGTGTAATAAGAATATATTACATGAGCTTGAATATATTGAAAAATAGGTTTTTT
>NZ_JANQDC010000134.1:0-206 GCF_024723695.1 Campylobacter sp. S4:11
GGTGTGGTTTGTTAATTACAGTAAAGTGTTTTTTGCTTATGTGCTATATTTTATTGTTATAATTTATAAAAAGTGATGAAAAATATACAGGACAAAGTTACTGATGAACCCTAAAGAACTTATCTCTCAAATCAAAGACTATGCTAATATAAGATGCTAGTTATGCTATGCTTGATTTAATCGATGAGAATGATGAAAAAGGTTTT
>NZ_JANQDC010000135.1:0-205 GCF_024723695.1 Campylobacter sp. S4:11
AATGAAAGAAAAAGAAGAGAGTTGGAAGATACTGATAAATTTAGAACTAAAGTGGGTCAATTAAAATCAGGAGAGTTAATTTATACGATAGATTCTGAAGCTATTGATAAATTGCTTCCTCAAGTCCTTTCTAATGGTTGTAAATATTATCGTAGTGATTATAGATATAAAGGTAAAGCTAATTTTGGTTTCAAAGATAAACCCG
>NZ_JANQDC010000136.1:0-202 GCF_024723695.1 Campylobacter sp. S4:11
TTAGAGAAAAAAAGAGAAGAATTTCGTAGCAAGTATTTAGGGAGTGAAATCAAAGTAGGAAATGAAACTCATTTTGTGAATTTTTCTTATTTGAAGAAAAAATTCCCTCAAGTCCTTTCTAATGGTTGTAAATATTATCGTAATGATTATAATTATGATGTAGATGATCCTGACTATGATTTTAACTTCGATGATAAACCCG
>NZ_JANQDC010000137.1:0-201 GCF_024723695.1 Campylobacter sp. S4:11
ATCTTCAATACTAGCTTGTATCATCTTAAGATTTTTAATAATCATTTGTGTAACTTTTTCTTGATTATAGTTTTCTTTGCTTAAATTCTTAGCATATTCTAATTCTTCCTTGCCTTCGTTTTCACTCCATTTGATTAAAGCACTAAGATTTTCTTTTGCTTTATTTTCATTAGCTTCTTTAAATTGTAAAGCTTCTTGGAT